>DATFXD010000022.1:0-7692 GCA_035258605.1 Hyphomicrobiaceae bacterium
ATCGACCAGGCGGTTGTGCTCGGAGTGGAAGATGGTGTGGACAGCGGTGAGGCCGATGTTCTCGTTGGCACGGCCGTCGCCGGCGATGTAGTGCGCATCGAGCAGCTCGTTGTCGTAGAAGCCTGGAGGTGGCGGCGCATCCGGCGCGTTGACGACGTTGTCGGCATCGGGCAGCAGCGGATTGCCGAAGGGATCGAAGGGATTGGCGGTGGCGGCTATGTCAATCAGGAACTGGTGGCCGGTGCGTAAAACGACGGCATCCGGGTTGCCGGGGACGGGATTGTTGAGGTCGACCGGTGCCGTGGGGGTACCGGAGACGAGGGTGGTGACGTCGTCGGGGGTGCCGGCAATTCCGTCCAGGCCAGCGCTGAGCAACACAACCACTTGCGGGAAGCCGGTGACCGGATCCTTGATGAAATTGCCATAGGCATCGGTCGCCAGCAGCGGCACGTTGCCGACGTCGGCATCGGTCAGCGTGATACCAAGCAGGTCGCGCGCTTGGGCCTTGACGGTGGCCCAGGTCGCCATGCCGCCCTTGTCGATATCGTCGGCGGTGCCGAATTTGCCGTCGGGCCCCAGATCGCGCGTGGTGATCAGCCGGCCGGTGGCATGTGGGGCACCATCGTCTCCCATCGCATATTCGCGCAGGAACACCTGATGCGACGGACTTGAGGTATAGGTCTGGTTCTGATCGACGAACGGGGTGGTGGTGTTCTGCTGCTCATGGATGTCGTCGGCGGTGCCGAGGATGCCGTCCGGGCCGGGCAGCATGGTGGCCCGGGTCTCGATCATGAAGTTGTTCGGACTGCCGGGAACAAACAGCGGATCATCCGGCTGCAGCGGAATGAAAATGAAACCGTTGCCGCCCTTGGTGACGAGATCGAGGCCGTGATCGAAGAACTGGCCGAAGAACGTGAACCACTCATTGAACGGCGGCGACAGCCCCGCATCCGGCGACACGTTGGGGAAGAAGAAGACCTGGGAATCGTCCGCCGTGCCGAAGATCTTGTCGAGGCCGGGGTCGGTGACCAGCTGGACGCCTTCTTTCAGAACGTCGTCGGCGGTGTGCAGGATGCCATCAAGACCGGGATCATAAGCAGTCGCGTAGGCGGCGGGGTTGTTGGGCGTCTGGTCGACGATCAGGTTGGAGATGATGCGCGGCTGCGGGTCGAACACGAAGCCGCTGGTCTGGGCGTAGGAGGTCGGATCGCCGACCGCTTGCCCGCCCGGGCCGTCCGGGTCGAAGGTCACGGGCGAGGCCGGGTCGAACGTCGCCGGGGCCAGACGCGGGAAGGTGTTGTCGGCGGCGCCGAATTCGCTCTGCGTCGGCACCAGGTTGTTGTCGCTGCCGTCGACGGTGCGCAGGCCGAAGGGCAAGGTAACATTGGCCAACAGATCGATCATCGGGGTGCCGGCTGCATTGGCCTCGGCGATGTTGATCTGATCCAGAATGAAGAGGAGATCCGAAGAATTAAATGTAACGGCCATGTCTACCTCCCGATGTGGCAGCGTGGTCGCCGCCGGAAACGGTTTGCAGGCGGATGCCTGGACTTTTCGATCTTACGAGAGGGGTGAAAGGCTCGCTTATGGGCGAGGGACCTGGAACTTGGTCGCCGCGAGGATTTTAGGGGGGACTGCGGATTAGGCGGATAGTCGCCCCGGCAGGACTAGGCGCATGGTCGCCCCCGGATCAGACCTTCGGCATTTCCTGGATGACCTACCCAGTATTAGACACAACCGCTACAGTGGCGCCATGATGCTCGCTTTACTCGGCCCATGGCTTGTGGCCCGGACCCCCTCACCGCTGGCGTGGTGGCGGCAGTTGCGCCTCCCACACCGGTTTGCGGTCGGCGCCTGTCTCCTGGTGCTGGCTGGCATGACCTACATCGGCATCTACGTCACCGAGCACATCCGGGAGCACGCCATCCAGCGCGCCGCGGGCGGGGTGGCGCTCTATATGGACAGCGTCGTGGAGCGGCACGTGCAGGAGCTCGCGACGCGATCGACGCTGTCTGACGACAACCTGCACGCGCTTGAGAAACTGCTGTCGCCGGCCTCGATGCACCGGCCGGTGGTCGCCTTTCGCATTTGGAAGGACGACACCATTATTTTCGGCAACGAGCGCCAGCTGATTGGCCGCAGCTTTCCCCTGACGCCGGCGCGCCGGATGGCCACCAAAGGTCACCTGGGGGTGGAACTCGACCATCCCGACCGCGACGATGATGAGCAGATTTGGGCGCTCAACCTGCCGATTCTCGAGGTCTATGCGCCCGTGCACCAGCGCGGCACCGCCAACATCATCGCCATCGTCGAAACCTACGAGGTGGCGGTCGACCTGACGCGCGAAATTTGGACCGAGCAGTTGGCAGCCTGGCTGATTGTGCTGGCGATCGCCGGCATCGACGTTTTCCTGATGTTCAGCCTGGCGAGCAGCGGCCGCCGCGAACGGGAATCCTTCATCGACCGGATCGATGAGCTGTCGCGTCAGCATGCCGAAAGCGAGCAGCGCCGCCAGCGCATGGGCCACGCCAGCCTCAAGCTCAGTGCCATGAACGAGCGCTCGCTCCGCCATGTCGGCGACGAGTTGCGCGATGAGACCGCCCAGCATATCGCCTTGGCGCTGCTGAAATTCGAATCGCTGCAGGATCTGGTTTCGCGTGCCGACGGCGCCACTTCGCCCGCCGACGAGGACTGTGCGGCGGACCTGCAAGAAATGCGCATGGCGCTCAATGCCTCGCTGCGCCACATCCGTGATGTCGCCGGCAAGCTGCTGCCGGCGGATTTTGACGACCTCACCGTGTTCGATACCCTGGCCCGGGCCGCCCGGCATCACGAGCGCCGCACCGGCGTCACGGTGGCGCTCGAGAGCCGTGGCTTGCCGGAGCAATTGCCGTTTCCGCTCAAGGCGTGCCTCTATCGGTTCGTCCTGGAAAGCCTTGATGGCGTGCCGGCGCATGCGCGGGCGCGCACGCAAACCTTGAGTGCGGTCTACGATCAGTGCAAGATCGTCCTCAAGGTCGTCGGCGGGCAGCCAATTGCGGCGCAAGAGCCGGCGCCGAGCAGAACGCACAGCCTTGCGACCTTGCGGGACCGCATCGAGGCCGTGGGCGGGAAGTTGCGACTTGCCTCCACTCCCACCGGCGAATTCGCGCTGGTGGCGGAACTTAACGTTTCGGATATCGAGATGACCGGTGGCTGACAAATTGCGCATTGCTGTAGTTGACAAATACCCGATTTTTCGCACCGGCGTGGTGCAAGCGCTTCGCCGTGACAAAAATCTGGTGGTGGTAGCGGAAGGCGGCAGCGCCGAAGAGGCGGAGCAATGTGCGGCCGCCAAGCAGCCCGACATTCTGCTGATGGAAGCCGCGGTGCCTGGCAGCCTGAAGGCGGTTGAGGGCATCATCCGCGCCAGCCACGGCACCAAAGTGATCTTCCTGGCCTCGACCGAGGATCAGGAGCACGTCACGCGCGCCCTCCACGCCGGCGTGCACGGCTATATCATGAAGGGCGTCACCGGCCGTGAGCTGGTGCAAGCCGTCAAGGCCGTGAGCAATGGCGAGCGCTACATTACCCCGGCCCTGGCCTGGCATTTGATCACCCGGCCGGCGCCGGTGACCACACGGCGCGAGGCAGATATCAGGCCGCTGTTGAGCATCCGCGAACAGCAGGTGCTCGATTGCACCAAAAAAGGCCTGACCAACAATGAAATTGCCAACATCTTGGGTTTGGCGGTCGGCACCATCAAATACTACAAGACCTTGGCCTTCAAGAAGATCGGGGTACGCAACCGATTGGAGGCGATTGTCGCCACCAACAGCAGCAGCGAGGACGGCTGCTAGGCTGGGGCGGCGTTTCCATCATAGCCGTGCCCTTGTGGTTTGGGCCGCCGCCGGATCATCGATCCTCTGCTCCTGGGCGTGAAAGCGCCGCCCGCCGCGGCCAATCCCGTTGCTAGCGCCGCCGCAGTGCCATGCTCATCAGCGCGGCCAGCGCGCACGAGGCAAACATAGCGACAAAGGCCGCATCGTAATCGCCGCGGGCATCGAATATGGCCGCACCGATCCATGCCCCGAGCCCACCGCACATGTGATGGATCATCACGATCAGGCCGGTGATGGTACCGAGGTTCACCTCGCCGAACGCCTGTCGGGCGAACACCACCAGCAGTGGCGCCGTCATGAGGAAGGTGAAACCGAACAGGAGCGCAAAGCCGGCAATGGCGACGGGCGACTGGTCGACGACGATTAAGCCGAAGGCCGCAAGGCGCAGCATAAAACTGGCAAGCGCCGGGGCGACCGGACCGCTCCGGTCGCTCCAGGCGCCGGCGATGATCACCCCCACAAAACCAACCAGTCCCATTGCCGCCAGCAGACGCCCGGCAAGCAGGGCATCGACACCGCGATCCTGAGCAAAGGCAACGACGTGCGTCGAGACGAAGAAATCGTCCAAGCCGCACAAGGCGTAGACCCCGATCAGCAGCCAGAATTGGCGTGTCGTGGCGGCAGCGCGCAGGCTAAGGCCGTTGGCGCCGGTTGCGGCCAACGCATGATCATGGCCGACGGCACCCCGCTGCCCCGTCGGCACGGCCAGCAGCACCAGCGGCAGCAGCGCCAGATGTGCAATGGCACCCCACACGAACACCGATCGCCAGCCCGAAACGGCGAGCAGCACGGCGAAGCCGCCGATGATGATCAGCTGTCCCGCGCTCATGCCCGCGCTGGCGATGCCGTTGGCGAGCCCCGCCGCATTGGGAAAGGCGCGGCTCACCATCAGCGATACTGGCGTCATCGAGGCAACGCCGTTGCCGATCGCGAAGATCACGCCAAAAAATGCGAACAGCTGCCACGGCTCAACCACCAGGCCAACAAGTCCCATGCCAACGGCGCTGACCAGCAGACCGGCAAGCAGCACGAGACGCACACCGAACCGGTCGGCGATGCGACCAGCCAAAAACATGCTGGCGGAGGTGACGATTAAATACAGCGCCACGGCGAGCCCCAAGGTACTGCGAGGGACGTCGAGCTCGGCGGCGATGGGTTTCAAGGCGAGGCTGATGGCAAAACGTGCGCCGCCACCGACGAACAGGATCAAAAAGCCGACCGCAAGAATGACGAGGCGCTTCATGGCGGACCGCCCGACGCGGAAAATCGCGCCGGACACGGCGGCGGGCGATCGCGCGGCGGATCGAGGCGGGCAACGGCGGCGGTTCCTGCAATCCTTGTGCGCGGCGGCGCCAGCGGACGCGGGCGCTTGGGCCTCAGGAAAGTCGGCACGAGCATTGGCGGGAGGCTCAAATGAGAGACAACGCGGCTGGACCATCGCCTCGGTGGTCGGCGGCGAAGCAACCCTCAGTGGCTGAAGGTAGCGGCCAGAGCGGACAACCACAAGCCGCCCCGCTCGCGCCTAGGCGCCCTGGCTCTTGGTGGTCGCGTTGCTGCGCGCGCAGTAGATCCAACAGGCTGCACCGGCGCAGCTAAATGGCGCCACCGCCAGGGCTGCGCCCAGTCCCGACGCCAGCGCCAGCACGATGGGAATGCTCAACAGCGCGATCGCCAGCCAGATCAGCGGATTGTCCATGACGAGGAACCATCTCCACCTCGGCCTGGCACTTGAGCCCGGTAGCATTAAGAAACCATGAAGGCGCTCGGGGGCGCCGCCCCCGGCGGATGCGCCCCGTTGCCCGGCGCGCAGACCGCACTCGCTCCCGGCGGCGCGGCGGCAACCGCGGTCAAGCCCTTGGCGAACGAGAACGAATCATGATCAGGATCTCGGCCTTCGTCAGCCCGAAAGTGTGGCCATGCGCGGTGCGGCCTATCTCAACGCCCTCAATTCCGAGCAGCTGAGCGCCGTCGAACACGGCGTCATTGGGCTGGGCACCAATATTGCCGGTCCGCTGCTGGTCATCGCGGGCGCCGGCTCGGGCAAGACCAACACCTTGGCGCATCGCGTCGCCCACCTGATCGTCAACGGCGCCGATCCCGGACGCATCCTGCTCCTCACCTTTTCGCGCCGTGCCGCGGCCGAGATGGAGCGGCGCGCCGAGCGCATCATCGAAGCGGCGCTTGGCAACAAGGGGGCGCTGGCTGCAATTGGCTGGTCGGGCACGTTTCACGCGGTCGGCGCCCGCCTGCTGCGCAGCTACGCGCCGGCCATCGGACTTGATCCATCCTTCACCATTCACGACCGCGAAGACAGCGCCGACCTCATGAACCTGGTGCGGCAGGAGCGCGGCCTCGCCGAGCAGTCGCGCCGCTTTCCCTTGAAGTCGACGTGCCTTGCAATTTATTCGCGTGCCGTCAACGCCACCGAGGCGCTAGCAACGGTGCTGCTGAAGGACTTCCCCTGGTGTGCGGAATGGACGGCAGAGCTCGCCCAACTGTTCGATGGCTACGTCGCGGCAAAGCAAAGTCAGGGCGTGCTCGATTACGACGACCTGTTGCTCTACTGGAGCGAGTTGATGCGGGTGCCGGAACTGGCGTGGGCGGTTGGCGGGCAGTTCGACCACGTTCTGGTCGACGAATACCAGGATACCAATGCGCTGCAGGCGGCAATTCTCCTGGCTCTCAAGCCCGACGGCGCCGGCCTCACCGTGGTTGGCGATGACGCCCAGGCGATCTACGGTTTCCGCGCCGCCAACGTGCGCAACATCCTTGATTTTCCCAGCCACTTCAAGCCGCCGGCTCGGGTGGTGACATTGGAGGAAAACTACCGCAGCACGCAGCCGATCCTGGCGGCTTCGAACGCGGTGATCGGGCTCGCCCGCGAACGCTTCAGCAAGACCTTGCGCTCGCACCGCACCGCCGACCACAAGCCGGCGCTGGTAGCGGTTAGCGACGACCTCGGGCAGGTGGGCTTCGTCGTCGAGAGCATTCTGCGCAATCGTGAAGATGGCACTCAGCTCAAGCAACAGGCCGTGCTGTTCCGCACCTCGCACCATAGCGCCATGCTCGAAATCGAGCTCGCCCGCCGCAACATTCCATTTGTCAAGTTCGGCGGCCTCAAGTTCGTCGAGGCCGCCCACGTCAAGGATGTGCTGGCGGTCTTGCGCTGGGCCGAGAACCCCACCGACAAGGTGGCTGGCTTCCGCGTGGTGCAGATCCTGGACGGGATCGGTCCGACAACCGCGGCCAAGATCTTGGCGCGGCTCACCGGCCAAGCCTCGCTCAAGCCCCTGGCCGCCTTCGTGCCGCCGGCGAAGGCCGCCTGCGGCTGGTCGGAGCTGGTCGAGTTGATGGCAAAGCTTGGCGGCGACGGCCACTGGCCGATCGAGTTCGAACTGGTCCGCCAGTGGTACCAAGCCCATCTTGAGCAACGCTATGCCGACGCCGTGGTACGCGCCGGCGATCTCGACCAGTTGCAGCGCATCGCCGCCGGCTATGCAACGCGCACGCACTTTCTCACCGACCTCACGCTCGATCCACCGAGCGCCACGTCCGATGCTGCCGGCCCGCCGTTGCTCGATGAGGACTACCTGGTCCTGTCGACCATTCACTCGGCCAAGGGCCGCGAGTGGAAAGCGGTGTTCGTCCTCAACGTTGTTGATGGCTGCGTCCCCTCCGACATGGCGACCGGAAGCGCCGACGACATCGAGGAGGAACGGCGGCTGCTCTATGTCGCCATGACCCGCGCCAAGGATCAGCTGGCGCTCATGGTGCCGCACCGGTTCTATGTGCACGGCCAGCCACGCAGCGG
>DATFXD010000023.1:0-11294 GCA_035258605.1 Hyphomicrobiaceae bacterium
TTGTGTTTGCCGCGCAGGCGGATGGCGATAATCGTGGCGAGCCGACCGACCACCAGCCCACTGGCATCGATCAGCACCCACTTCTTTTCCAGCTCGCCGGGTTTGGCGGCATAGGTACGCATGGAAGCCCTCAAAGTCTGGCTGCGGTCGGCCCTTGTAGGGAGCGACACCGCCGCTGTCAACACCATCGATGTCGATCCGTCAAAGATTCAGTATGGAAAATCATAATATTAGCAGTGCGGTAAAATAATACCGTAGCGGCGTCACGGCGGCGGACTGGGCAGCGCGTAGGTGGCGATGGCGTGCGCCACCATGTCGGCGTGTCCCTCCGAATAGATCTCCGCCTCGCCGACGGCGAGGCGCCGGCCCAGCCGCAAGAGGCGCACCAGCGCAATCAGATCGCGGGCCTCCGGCTTGGCTAAGAAATTGATATTCAAGTTGGTCGTGACCGCCTCGATGCCGGCCGCGCCCAGCGCCGCGATGATCGCGACGTACACCGAAAAGTCGGCCAGGGTGACCATGGTCGGCCCCGACACGGTGCCGCCGGGACGCAGATGGCGATCCTCGTTCTTGAGCCGCACGCGGGCCTGGCGCGGTCCCACATGCTCGACAACCATGGCGCGGCCACCCACATGAATCTGCGGAAAGTGGCTATTGATGAGCGCCTCGACCTGTGCAGCATCCATGGTCGGCGCGGCGAAATCATCGCTTGGCATGCGTCTCAACGTCCAACTTTTGTCATTTGGCACCCTTACCAGACCTTTCTATGCTCCCACTCGACACCGCAACGAGGACACAGTCATGCATCAGATGATTCGCCTGGCAACCGCTGCAGTCCTGGCTGTCGCCTTCGCCGCCTTCGGCACGATGGCGATGGCGCAGCCCGTCAAGCAGATCAAACTGACCGACAAGCACGTTGAAGGCTTCATTGCGGCGCAGCAGGATATGGCTGGCGTCGCCGAGAAGATGCAAGGCAGCACCTCCGACAAGCCCGATCCCAAGATCGAGGCGGAACTGGAATCGATCGCCAAGAAGCATGGCTTTCAGTCGTTTTCCGAGTACGACGACGTCGCCGGCACCATTTCCATGGTGATGGCCGGCATCGATCCGCAGACCAAGGCGTTCACCGAGCCGCAGATCGCCATCAAGAAGGAAATCGAAGAGGTCACCGCCGACAAGTCGATCCCCGACAAGGAAAAGAAGCAGATGCTGGAAGAGCTCAATGACGCGCTGAAGTCGGCGGCCCCGATCCAGTATCCGACCAATATCGAGATCGTGACCAAATACTACGACAAGATCGACGCGGTGTTACAGTAAGGGATAAGGGAGTTGCAAAGCATGCCCGCGGCGTCAAAATTGGCCAGGCGCGCCGCCGTAGCAGCCGAGTCGCCGGCCGAGCTCACCGCCGAGCGCGCCGGCGGCGGCATCCTGGTTTTGACCTTGAACCGGCCGCAACGGCGCAACAGCCTGTCGGAGGCCATGCTCGATGCGCTGCAAGGCGCCATCGATGCCGCCGATGCCGATCCCACCTTACGGGCGGTGGTGCTGGCCGCCGCGGGTCCCGTGTTCAGCGCCGGCCACGACCTCAAGGAGCTGACCCAGCACCGCAGCGACCCCGACGGTGGCCGCGCCTACCATCGCCAGATCATGGACCGCTGCGCCCGCATGATGTGCTCGATCGTGCGCTGCCGCAAACCGGTGATCGCCGCGGTTGGCGGACCGGCGTTGGCGGCAGGCTGCCAGCTGGTGGCGAGCTGCGATTTGGCGGTGGCGGCCACGACCGCGACCTTCGCCACCCCCGGCGTCAATATCGGGCTTTTCTGTTCGACGCCGATGGTGGCGCTGTCGCGCAACGTGCCGCGCAAGCGGGCGATGGAGATGCTGCTGTTGGGCGAACCGGTGGCGGCCGACGCCGCCGCGGCCTGGGGCCTCGTCAATCGCGTGGTGCCTGCGGCCCGCGTCATGGATGAGGCGATGGCGCTGGCCCGGCTGGTCGCCAGCAAGCCCAAGGCGACGGTGGCGATCGGCAAGGAGGCGTTCTATCGCCAGCTTGAGATGGAGCTTGTCGATGCCTACGCCTACACCGCCGGCGTGATGGTGGAAAACATGATGCACGCCGAGGCAAAAGAGGGTATTGGCGCCTTCCTCGACAAGCGCGCACCCGATTGGGACCAAAGCTAACGCGTGCGCCACGCCCCCGGTACCGACGCCGCAGCCGGGACCAGCCACTCGCGGCCGACCAAGACCCCCATGGACCACAACAGCTATACCGACACCTATATCGCCGACATCCTGCGCCAGGCCCGCGTCATCGCCATGGTCGGCGCCAGCGCCACCAACAACCGTCCCAGTTACTTCGCCATGAAGTACCTCATCGGCAAAGGCTATCGCGTGCTGCCGGTCAACCCGACGGCGGCCGGGCAAACGATCCTGGGCCAGCCGGTCTATGCCAGCCTGGCCGAGCTGCCGGCGCCGGTCGACATCGTCGACATCTTTCGTGGCTCTGCGGCCGCACTCGGGATCGTGGAGGAGGCGATCGCGCTCAAGGATCAGCTCGGCATCAAAGTGATCTGGATGCAGCTCGGCGTGCGCAACGAGAAGGCGGCGGCGGCAGCGGAGGCGGCCGGGCTAACGGTGGTGATGAACCGTTGTCCCAAGATCGAGTACGGACGCCTCTCGGGCGAGATCGGCTGGGCCGGGGTCAATGCCGGGGCGATCTCCTCCAAGCGCCCGCTGCTCGGGCGCCAGGGCGTGCAGAACCACGTGCTGGCCGGCCGCCGCTAACGGTGCAGCGGCGCTAAAACAGCGCGTAGCCGCCGTCGATCAGGAAGGTGTCGCCGGTGTGGTAGCGCGACGCGTCGCTCATCAAATAGACGGCGATGCCGCCGAAATCATCACCGCTGCCCCAGCGCCGCATTGGAATGCGCGGCAGCACGTTGCCGCTAAACTTCGGATTGGCGATGGCGGTGGCCGTCATGTCGGTTTCGATCCAGCCGGGCAGAATGGCATTGGCGCGAATGCCGTGACGCGCCAACTCGACCGCCAATGCGCGCAGCATCGAAATCAGACCGCCCTTGGTGGCCGCGTAGTGCTCATTGCGCTGGGCGCCCTCGATGGCGGCCAGCGACGCGGTGCCGACCAGCGCCCCGCCACCACCGCGCGCGATCATGTGCCGTGCGGCGGCGCGAAAGGTGTAGAACGCGCCGTCGAGATTGACCTTGAGGACGCGATGCCACTCCTCCGCGGTCAACTCGAGAAACGACCGGGAGCCGCGGCCGCTGACCCCGGCGTTGGCAAAGCAGCCGTCGATGCGCCCGAGCGCCTTCAAGGTCGCCGCCATCGCCGCCTCGACGGCGGCCTCCTCAGCCACATCGCATTCGAGCGCCAGCACGCGGCGACCGCTGGCAGCGAGCGCGGCCGCGGCGGCTTTGTTCTTGTCGGCATTGGTGCCCCAGATGGCGACGTCGGCGCCGGCTTCGGCGATGGCGCGGGCCATGCCGAGGCCGATGCCGCTGTTGCCGCCGGTGATGAGCGCGACCTTGCCGCTGAGATCAAAGGGCTTAAACACGCTTCCCTCCATCCGGACCGCGATCGGCGCCCGCCGGCAACGCACCGCCCATGACGGGCAAAGGGCGGCGAGGAGATCCTCGCCGCCCTTTTGATGTACGTCGCCCGGGCGCCAAACCGGTTTTCAAAGCTTGTGCGCCATGCGCTCCTTTTTGGTCGCCAGATAGCGCGTGTTGTACGGGGAGGCTTTGACGATCAACGGGATCTGTTCGATCACGTCGACGCCTTCCTCCCGCAACGCCTCGACCTTGGCCGGGTTGTTGGTCAGAAGTCGGATCTCGGGATAACCGAGATCAAACAGGATGTGCGCGGCTAGGTCGTAGTCGCGGGCTTCGATCGGGGCGCCGATGGCCACGTTGGCATCGACCGTATCATAGCCGCGATCCTGCAAGGCGTAGGCGCGGATCTTATTGACGAGACCGATGCCACGGCCTTCCTGGTAGGGCAAATACACCAGGACGCCGAGCGGACTCGAGGTGATGCGATCCATCGCCGCTTGCAGCTGGGGGAAGCAATCACACCTTAAGGAGTGAAAGATATCCCCGGTGACGCAGCCACTGTGAACCCGAACCACGGGCAACTGGTCGCCGGCCTCCTTCGCTCGGTGCACCAGAACCAAAGCCTGCGTGTTGGGGTCTGTTCCCTGGTAGGCTCGCGCCTCCAGTTGTAACTCTTGGCCTCTGAATTCAATTGGAAGGATCGTCTGAGCTGTCCAATCGAGTTCAAGCTCAAACGACTTCACCGCATTCGATTGCATCGAACTCTCCAAACCGCATGCCTGCGCGCGCATATGGGCTGGCAATTTGGGTCTTGTAAAGGCGAGCTGCCAGCGACGCCGCGTCACAAGTTGTTACAAGGAAATTCTCCCTCCACCTGATCCTCTTCAGGCTGCCAAACATGCCAACGCGCGGCTCGTCGCCGCCCGAGAGCAGGCCGACAAAACTCGAAGGCGAGCCCGAAGTGCCAGGTCGAGCGGGTCGGGCACGTCTCGGTGTCTCTCCTTCCGCATAACCGCCCGAACATGAACGCAGGATGTATGCTCCGGGTTCCACCCCAATCGTACGCATATGGATAAATCTACGAGCCTACTTTTACATTTAATATCATAAGGTTAGGCTTAAGCCATGAGTGTTCTGACGATTTCTTTCGCACTGCACCTTAGCGCCGGGACGGCGCCGGTCGTGGCGTGGTGCTAACCGAGGCGGTGAAGCTTCTTCATTGCCGGTTCATCGCGTCTATGCTGGTCTATGACAAGTCTGTGACAGCCGGGCACTGCCGCGATGAGCGAACAAACTGTTGGCCTGCCAGCAAGAAAGTCGCGCTGGTCGCGGTCGCGCGCGCTCGGCCGCAAGTGGCTGCTCGAACTGGAGTTGCGGCCGCTGTCGGCATGGATCGTGGTCAGCCTGCTGGCCCTGATGCTGGCGCACTACTTCTGGCTCGACGAAGGCAGCGCCGCCAACATTCTCTTCACCGCCGCCGTCACCGCCGGCCTGATCGCCTTTGTGGTCCTTTTGTCGCGGCGGGTGCTGTTCGCCACCGTCGTGGTGTCGGCGCTGATCGTCCTCATCGTCGCCGCGGCGGCGGTCAAGCGTTCGATCATGAACATGGTCGTGCACGCCTATGATCTGTTCTTCTATTTAAGCTCTTGGTCGACCCTCAGTTTTCTGTGGAGCGATCACCGCCGCTACGTCCTCAGCCTGATCGGCGGCATCCTGGCGGCGACCGCCATCAGCGCGCTCGCCTACCGCGCCGATCCGAGCCGGCTGCCGCGGCGCTGGGCCGCCGCCGGTCTGATCGCGTGCGCGCTGATGGCCGGATTCGGCGCCTATGCCAAGGGCGAGCGCCGGCACATGCAGTTCTACTATTCCGGGCTTTATCTCTCCTCGTTCTATGCCTCGTGGGGAGAAACCATCGAGGCGCTCTACCGCGGCACCTTGATGGAGGCGGCGCTCAATCACGGCGGGCCGGCCTTCACCATCCCATCGAGCTGCCCGGTGGCCGACAAGCCACCGCATATCATCCTCATACACCAGGAATCGGTGGTGCAGCCCTCGCTGTTCAAGGCGCTACGCTACGATAGCTCGATCGACCCGTTGTTTCGCTCCGATGATGACATCCTGCACGCGCTGCGGGTCGAAACCTATGGCGGCGCGTCGTGGCTGACCGAGTTCTCGCTGCTGGCCGGCGTCTCCACCCACGCCTTCGGCGGCATGCGCCAGTTCGTGCAGACCTTCACCCAGAACCGGCTCAAAGACACCTTGCCGCAGGCGTTGGCGCGCTGCGGCTATCGCAACGTCGTGTTCTATCCGATGCTGAAGAACTTCGTCTCCAACGATCGCTTCTACAGCTCGATCGGCCTCAAAGAGATCTTCGATCTCAAGGCGCAAGGTGCGCCCTCGGCGCAGGAGCGGGACCGCTTTTATTACAACAACGCGCTCGGCGAGATGGAGCGCCACTTCCGCACCTCGCGCGCGCCGCTGTTCACCTTCATCCAGACCATGTCGGCGCACTGGCCCTACGATTTCACCTACGAGCCGGCGCTCGATGTTCCCGGCGGCGGCCCCGGCACCGACCCGGAGATGAGCGAATATCTGCGCCGCGTCGCCATCGCCAAAATCGACTATGACGGCTTCATCGCCGCGTTGCAGCGGCGGTTTCCCGAGCAGCGGTTCTTGATCGTGCACTACGGCGATCATCAGCCGATGGCCACCCGCACCTTGTTGGGATATCACGACGACACCGAAGCCGAGGACGTGCTGCTCGATCCCGATTCGATCGGATTTCATACCTACTATGCCGTGCATGGCCTCAACTATCGCCTGCCGCAGCTGCCGCGCTATCAGCCGCTCGACGTCGCCTATCTCGGCAGCATCATTCTCGATCTCGCCGCCCTGCCGCTCTCCGATTCGCACGCCGAGCGGCTGCGCCTGATGGTGCGCTGCAACGGGCGCTACTGGGGCTGCGCCAGCCACGAGGACATCCTGGCCTTCCATCGGCGGCTGATCGATTCGGGCGTCGTGATCGCCGAGTGAACCGAGACCAGCTGAACCGAGACTGGCTGAAGAGAGACTGGCCGAACCGAGACCGGCGCCGCGGCCAGCCGGCGGTGCCGGCGTCAGCTTGTGGTTGCCGGCTATTGGTGGCAGAGGTTCGGGCATGACCATGCCAGGCCGTGGCCTCGATCGCTAAGGAGGGCCACTTGTCGACACCAAATGCCGCCACCGCCGCCACCGGCGTCGACACGCCGCCGGCCGAGCCGCTGCTGTCGGTGGTGGTGCCGGCCTTCAACGAGGAGGCCGGGCTCGAACGGCTGTTTCAGCGCCTGCGGCCGGCGCTCGAGGCGCTCGGCATGGCGTGGGAAGTGATCGTCGTCGACGATGGCTCGAGCGATGGTACCCGCGACAAGCTCAAGAGCCTCAACGGCGCCGACCGGCGCATCAAGGGGCTGGTGCTCAGCCGCAACTTCGGCAAGGAGAGCGCCATGGCGGCCGGCCTGCGCTACGCCGCCGGCGATGCCGTCGTCATCATGGACGCCGACCTGCAGCATCCGCCGGAGCTGATCGCCCAGTTCGTCAGCTACTGGCGCCAGGGCTACGACATCGTCTACGCCCAACGCGTCGATCGCGCCGCCGACAGCCTCGCTCATCGCTGGGCGGCGCGCGTCTATTACGCGGCCTTTCGCCGGCTCACGCGCACCACCTTGCCCGCTGGCGCCGGCGACTTTCGCCTGCTCGACCGCAAGGCCGTGGTCGCCATCAATCACATGGGCGAACGGGCGCGTTTCACCAAGGGGATCTATGCCTGGATCGGCTTCCGCTCGCGTGGCGTGCCATTCCAGGTGCCGGCGCGGCTGAGCGGCAAGAGCCGCTGGCGTCCGCGCGAACTGTTGCGGTTCGGCATCGATGGCCTGGCCTCGTTCACCACCATCCCGCTCAAGGTGTGGTCCTACGTCGGGCTGCTGATCTCGCTCGCCGCCTTTTGCTATGCCATGATTTTTCTCATCAAGACCTTGATCTACGGCACCGATGTGCCGGGCTTTCCCACGCTCATCATTTCGGTGATGTTCTTTGCCGGCGTGCAATTATTGTCGCTCGGCATCATCGGCGAATACCTCGGCCGCGTGTACGAGGAGGTCAAGGGGCGGCCGCTGTTTCTGGTGGCCGAGGAACTGGGCCTCGATCAAGGTGCCGAGCGCGAGCGGGCGTCCCGCCGGCCCAAGGCGTGAGACGCCTGCCCACCGCCGCGGCGATGTGCTAGCTCAAGCCCCATGCTCATTCTGTCGGCCGATGACTATGCCTTGAGCCCCGGGGTCGCGCGCGCCGTCGGCGAATTGTCGGCGGCGCGGCGATTGTCGGCAACCAGCGTGCTGGTGACGACGGCGCATTGGCCGGCGCTGGCGCCGCGCCTCTACGTCCACCGCGGCCATCTGGCAATCGGCCTGCATTTCAACCTGACCCTAGGCCGGCCGCTGGGTCCGATGCCGAAGCTGGCGCCGTCGGGTGAGCTGCCCCCGATCGGCAAGCTGATCGCCGGCGCGCTGGTTGGGCTGCCGGACCTGACCGAGATCAAGGACGAGTTCGAACGCCAGCTCGACCACTTCGAGCGCGGGCTGCCGTTTGCCCCCGACCAGGTCGACGGCCATCAGCACATCCACGTCCTGCCCGGCATCCGGGAGGTCGTGCTTGAGACCCTGGCGCGCCGCTACCCGAGGTTGCCGCCGCTGGTGCGCGATCCCGCCGATCGCTGGCAGGCGATCGCCGCCCGCAGAACCGCCCGCGGCAAGGCGGCGCTGGTGGCGACCCTGGCGCTCGGCTTTGCGGCGGCGGCACGCCGGCATGGTCTGCCGACCAATGCCGGCTTTTCCGGCTTTTCCAGCTTCGATGTCAGGGTGCCCTACCTCGACGAGCTCAACGACGCGCTGACCGCGCTGGGCCCGCGGCCGATTGTCATGTGCCATCCGGGCCACGTCGATCAGGCGCCGGACGCCGCCGACGCCGTGGCGGCGCGCCGCCGCATGGAGTACGATGTACTGATGGGCGATCGGGCGCTGCCGCAGCGCATCTGGCGCCCCGCGCGCAGCCCCGGCGGTCCGCCGGTCGATTGGTCGCAAATGACGTTCTAGGCCCATGCAGAACGCCGGCAGCTTGCCCAAGGCCCAAGCCCCCAATCCGCTGCGCCACTGGCTGGCGTTTCTGTTGAGCGGTGGCGCAGCCTTTAGCGTCGATGCCATCGTGCTCAAGAGTTTGACGGTGCTGCTGGGGCTCAATCCGATCGTCGCCCGGCTGTTTGCGATCTCGCTGGCGATGCTGGTGGGTTGGCTGGCGCATCGCACCTTCACGTTTGCCTTGCGCGCGCCGCCAAGCCTCGCCGAATTCGTGCGCTATGCGCTGGTCGGCTGGTCGGCTGCGGCCGTCAACTACGGCCTGTTTGCGCTTGCCATTGTGCTGAAACCCAGCCTGGAACCCCTCTTGGCGTTGGTGCTGTCGTCGCTGGCGGCGACGGTGTTTGCCTACCTCGGCATGCGCTACGGGGCGTTTCGCGTCGCCCGCGACTAGCCGCTGGCGCCGCGCTCGCTCGTGCGCCACGCCAGCGACAGCACCGAGGCGCGCCTTGTGGTGGCGCGCGAGCCAGCGCGCTAGACTTGCCGTCCGAGGATCGCGTTGGGCCCGAGGGAGACACCGCCCATGAAGATTGATGCCGTCGAGCTCACCCTGTTTGCCTGGGATGACATTCCACCAACCCGCTACACCGCCGGGACGCAGAACCTGTCCGGCCGCAGCAACCTCGGCCTGTTGCGGCTCGGCACCGATGCCGGCATCGACGGTTACGCCTTTCTCGGATCGGCCACCAACCCGGCCGAGACCGACGCCGGTGCGCTGATCCGCTTTCTGAAGCCGCTGCTGATGGGGGAAAACGCGTTGGCCCGCGAACAGCTGCATGCGGCCATGCGCGGGCGCCAGCGCCATACCGGCCTGCGCGCCATCGGCGCCTGCGATACCGCGCTCTGGGACATCGCCGCCAAGGCGGCGGCGATGCCGCTCCACGCTTTCCTCGGCAGCGGGCGATCCTCGATCGGGGCCTACGCCTCGAGCCAGGTGCTCGACAGCGCCGCCACCTACGCCGAGGAGGCGGCCCGCTTCCGCGCCGACGGCTGGAAAGCCTACAAGATCCATCCCCCGCACGGCCCCGACCAGGACATCAAGGTGTGCGAAGCCGTGCGCAAGGCGGTCGGCGACGACTACACCTTGATGCTGGATTCGACCTGGAGCTACCGCTACCCGGAGGCGCTCAAGGTCGGCCGCGCCATCGAACGGCTGGGCTTCCTGTGGTTCGAAGACCCGCTCAACGAGGAAGACATCTATTCCTACGTCAAGCTGCGGCAAAAGCTCGACATCCCGATTCTCGCCACCGAATACCCGACCGGCGACATCGGCACCTATGCGGTGTGGCTGACCGAACGCGCCACCGACTATCTGCGCGGCGACATCCCGCAGAAGGGCGGCCTCACCACCATGCTCAAGACCGCGCACCTGGCCGAAGCCTTTCACATGACCTACGAGGTCCACCACGGCGGCAATTCGCTCAACAACATGGCGCAACTGCACTTCGCCTGCGCCATTGCCAACACCACCTACTTCGAGGTGCTGTTGCCGCACGGAGCGCACAAATACGGGCTGAAGCAGGAGATCGAGATCGGCCGCGACGGCCTTGCCCATTGCCCGCGCGCGCCGGGCATCGGCGCCGAAATCGATTTCGAGCTGATCGAGCGCAAGGCGCTGGCCCGGCTGGTCTGAGCCGGCTTTAGCCCGCACCCACCCGTTCGGCGAAACGCACGATGGCATCGGCGGCTGCCGCCAGGTTACCGGCACGGGTGTGGCCCGACGCCCCGCGCGGCCCGAGGTCGTGGTCACCATCGCTGGCCCAAACGACCGTGATGGCCGACGACAGCGGGTAGCCCGTGACCTCGTCGCGGCTTCCGAACGGATCGCGCTCACCCTGGATGATCAAGGTCGGACAGCGAAGGCGTTCGAGGTGCGCGGTGCGCAGCGCCGCGGGCTGTTTGGGCGGGTGGAAGGGATAGCCGAGGCAAACGAGCCCACAAACGCGGCCCTCGGTCGAGAGCCGGTCGGCAACCAGGCTCGCCACCCGTCCGCCCATCGACTTGCCGCCGATCAGGACCGGCGGCCCGGGCGGCATCGCCATCACCGCCGCCACCACCTCCTCGGTCAGGCGCTCGGCGCGCGGCGGCGGCGTGCGGCGGCCGCTGCGACGGCGCTCGGACATATAGTGAAACTCAAAACGGTGGGTGGCGAGATCGCGCTCGGCCAGCAGCGCGGCGATCTTGCTGAGAAATGGCGAGGCCATGCCGGCACCGGCGCCATGCGCGCACAGGAAGCGGCCCCGCGGCGCGGCGGGTCCGGTGACCACAAACTCCAGCATGCCTCAGTTCCCCGCCGCCACCTCACCACCCCCGCGACGAATCAAGCGCACGGACGGACTTGGCTTGAAGGCCACTCGTCAAGCGCAATTTTGCGTTGGACATCTTCCCCAGCCTCTTTTCCGCCTTAGCTGTGCCAAACAAGAAACAAACGAGGGTTGTTTATAGAGCCCAAGCGCAGAACACAATGCGAACACCGAGGCCAAATGCGCCAAGGAATGATCCAGGGACGACGCCAAGCCCGTGAAGATGCAAGACCAAGTCGCACCGGCAACAGCCCGCGGAGAGG
>DATFXD010000024.1:0-5109 GCA_035258605.1 Hyphomicrobiaceae bacterium
AGCTCCGCCTCCAAGGTCGCCCGTAAGGTCGGCGCCCCGGCCATGCCGAGCCGGGCGCGCAGGGCCGCGAGCCAGCCATGCACCCCCTCGCCGGCCTCGGCGGCATCCCCGGCAGGTTCCAAGTTTCGATGGTCGGTTGGCGATTTGACGCTCATGGCGCGCAAGTGGCCTTTTGCTTAAACGGCGCTAGTCATCGCTCGGCACTGTGGCAGCGTGGGGATCGCCAAGTCCGAGCCCGGTCAAAATCTCCGTCTCCAGCCGCTCCATAGCCGCGGCCTCGGCATCGGTTTCATGATCGTAGCCGATGAGATGCAAAAGCCCGTGCAGGGCCAGGTGCTGGACGTGGTGGAGCGGCGGCAGCCCGCGCGCGGCGGCTTCGCGGCCGATGGTCTCCCTGGCCAGCACCACGTCGCCCAGGTAATGGCCCGCGTCTTGATCGGCAGCGGCGCGCGGCGTGAACGCAAACGCCAGTACGTTGGTGGCGGCGTCCTTGCCCCGGTAGCTGGCATTGAGCCGGCGCAGCATGGCGTCGCTGCCGAGCACGATGCTGGCCTCGCCGCCGCGCGTCGCCGATCCGGCGGCATGGGCGGCCAGCGCACGCCCGACCGCGGCGATGGCGGGCTCGAGCCCGCCGAGATCGGACCAGTCGCCATCTTCGCGCTCAAGGCCGAGATTGAGGGTCGCGGGGTCGGCGCCCGTCGCAGACGGAATGGGGCTGACGTCGGCACGGCTCATGGCATCGCCTAACGCAACCGCTCGTAAGCGTCGACGATGCGCGCCACCAGATCGCGACGCACGACGTCGCCGGACGTGAAGCGCACGGCCTCGATGCCGGCGACGCCCTTCAACAGCCCGACCGCCTCCTCCAATCCGGACTTCTGCCCGGCCGGCAGATCGATCTGGCTGGGATCGCCGGTGACCACCATCTTCGAGCCCTCCCCGAGCCGGGTCAGGAACATCTTCATCTGCATGCTCGTGGTGTTCTGCGCCTCGTCGAGGATCACGAACGAATGCGCCAAGGTGCGCCCGCGCATGAAGGCCAGCGGCGCGATCTCGATGACGCCGGTGGTCAAGTCGCGTTCGACCTTGGCGGCCGGCAGCACGTCGTAAAGGGCATCATAAAGCGGGCGCAAATAGGGATCGACCTTCTCGCGCATGTCGCCCGGCAGGAAGCCCAGCCGCTCACCGGCCTCCACCGCCGGTCGCGACAGCACCAGGCGCTCAACGCTGCCGCGCTCGAGGCACTGGGCCGCGTAGGCAACCGCCAGATAGGTCTTACCGGTGCCGGCCGGCCCCAGCCCAAACACCAGGTCCACCCGGTTGAGCGCCTCGATGTAGGCGCCTTGATTGGGCGAGCGCGCGGTCACCAGCTTGCGACGCGTGCGGATCTGGGCGAGGCCCGCCACCGGCGTGGCATCGGCGCTCGAATGGCGCAACAGCCCGTCGACGTCGCCGGGGCCGATGTCCTCCCCTTGGCGAATGCGGGCATAGAGCTTTTCCAACACCTCGCGCGCGGTGGCGCAGGCGGCCGCCGGCCCGCTCAAGGTGACGACATTGCCGTGGGCGTGAGCCTCGATCCCGAGCCGGTCCTCCAGCAGGGCCAGATGGCCATCGTATTCGCCCAGCAGCCGGTTGAGATGCCGGTTGTCCTCGAACGGCACCACGAGCCGGGCGTGCTCAGACCTGAGCTCCTTACCCAGCCCAGCCGCCCCTGGCCCACGCATGCCAGTCAACGAACTGGCCTCCTTAAGAAAGCCGAAGTGTAGAGAATCTCGTACCTCCAACCATAGCACAGGACGCCGGCCGAGGCGTCATGCCGCAAGCCGAGGGTCCCGGATCGAACCGGTGAGACTATTGGGTCCCGCCGCCAGGATTTCAACATCGAGCTGTTGTCCCACGTGCTCAACGCCGCCCTGGACATGGACCGCCTGCAGGTAGGGGGAGCGGCCGATGATCTGGCCCGAGCGCCGGCCCGCGCGCTCGAACAGCACCGGCATCAGGCGGCCGACGCAGGCCATATTGAACGCTGTTTGTTGGCGGCTCAGGAGGCGTTGCAGACGCTCGAGGCGGGCGGTCTTTTTGGCCTCCGGCACCTGGTCGGACGCCAGGCTCGCGGGGGTACCGGGTCGGGGGCTGTACTTGAAGGAATAGGCCTGCGCAAAGCCGACCTCCTCGGTCAGCGCCAAGGTGGCGGCAAAGTCGGCCTCGGTCTCGCCGGGGAAGCCCACGATGATGTCGGTCGAGAGCGCGATATCGGGGCGCGCCGCGCGCAGGCGCCGGATCACGGAAAGGTATTGCGCCGTCGTGTGCCGGCGGTTCATCGCCGCCAAGATGCGGTCGGAGCCGGCCTGAAACGGCAAATGCAGATAGGGCATCAGCTTGGCCAAGCCGGCGTGGGCCGCAATCAGCTCTTCGGTCATGTCGCTTGGGTGGCTGGTGGTGTAGCGCAAGCGCTCGATACCATCGATGTTGGCCAGCGCCGCCAACAGTCGCGCCAGGCTCCAGCGCTCCCCGTCGGGCCCGAGACCGGCGTAGGCGTTGACGTTCTGACCGATCAGCGTGATCTCCAAAACGCCATCGCGTGTCAGCGCCCTGACTTCGGCCTCGATGTCGGCGACCGGGCGCGAATACTCGCTGCCGCGGGTATAGGGCACGACGCAAAAGGTGCAGAATTTGTCGCAACCTTCCTGCACCGTGACAAACTGGCTGGGCTGGCGCGCGGGCGCGCGCGCCGGTAGCCGCTGAAACTTGCTCGCCGCGGGAAAGCCGGTCTCAACCAGGTGCCGGCTGCCGGCCTCGGCCTGCCGCACCAGGTCGCCCAGCAGATGGTAGCTCTGTGGCCCGACGACGACGTCGACGACCGGGGCGCGGCGGGTGATTTCGCCGCCCTCGGCCTGGGCGACGCAGCCCGCCACCGCCACCACCGTGGTCTTGCCCTCGGCGTGGCGCCGCGCCTTGATCTGGCGAATGCGCCCGAGATCGGAGTAGACCTTCTCGGCCGCCTTCTCGCGAATGTGGCAGGTGTTGAGGATCACCATGTCGGCATCCTCGATGGCGGCGGTGGGCTGATAGCCGTGTGGGGCCAGCACCTCGCCGATGCGTTGCGAGTCATAGACGTTCATCTGGCAACCGAACGTCTTGACGAACAGCTTTTTCGATGCGGCCATCGATCGTTACGTAACGCTTAACACAATCAAAACCGGGCGCAGCAATCCGATACCTCTTGCCGGCGACGGCGCCAGCACGCGCGCGGCCACTATTTGCGCCCGCGCTTGAGCGGCACGCCGAACAGTTCGAGCCGATGCCCGACCAAGGTAAAGCCCAGCTCGCGCGCCACCCGCTCCTGCAGCCGCTCGATCTCCTCGTTGCGGAATTCGATAACTTTACCGCTCTCAATGTCGATCAAGTGGTCGTGGTGCTTGCCGGCGGCCTCCTCGTAGCGGCCGCGGCCGGCGCCGAAGTCGTGCCGCTCGAGGATGCCCTTGGCCGCGAACAGCTTCAAGGTGCGGTAGACCGTCGACAGCGAGATGCGTGCATCGACCGCATTGGCGCGCCGGTACACCTCCTCCACGTGCGGGTGATCCTTGGAATCGGAGAGAACGCGCGCGATGATGCGCCTCTGCCCGGTCAGGCGAAGCTGCTTTTCGGCGCAAAGCCGCTCGATGCGGCTGGGGAAGGTTTCGATCAAAACAGACATGCCGTTGATAACGACAGAGAATCCTTGCTGCTTTGCTTATAGGTGAGGCTGGCGACGGCGGCAATCCTCAGGCGTTGCCATTTCTACACTAAGGGCCTGGCCAAGGTAACTGCATCGGCCGCCCCGCCGGCACGAACGTAGTAGGCCGTGCGCCGGCCCCGCTCGGCGAACCCGAGCTTGTGGTAGAGCGCCAGGGCAGCCGTATTGCCGGCATCGACGTCGAGCAACAAGTTGCGCGCCCCCGCCGCGCGAGCGGCCTCGGCCAGCGCCGCGATCAGGCGGGTGGCGATGCCGCAGCGCTGCCAGTCCGGCTCAACTCCCAGCGTTAACACCTCGGCCTCGTCGGCCGCCACCTGGCCCAGAATAAAACCCAAGGTCTGATCCGGCGTCGGCCCCACGGCCAGGAACGCCATCACAGCAGGGTGGGCGATGAGCGCGGCGATGCTCGGGCGATCCCAGGCATCGGCGAACAATACCGCATGCAGGCGTGCGCAGTCGGCGGCCGCCTCAGGGCCGGCGCGGGCGATATCGACCGCGGGCAGCGGGTGGGTGGCGATCACGACACCGCCCGCGGCAGCGCGCCCGACTGCGGCTTGGCATCGGGAGCGCGCAGATAGACCGGCCGCAACGGCCGGTCAGCCGCAACGTCGGCGGCCAACAGCGCCACCGCCGACGCGCGCGGCTCAGCCTCGATCAGGCCGGCTTGCGTGCCGATGCGCGCGGCCGCCGCCAGCACCGCGACCGCGGCCGAGCCGACGATGAGGCTCCCTTGTCGCGGCACGCGCGCAGCACAGGCCTCCGGCGACAACAGCAGCGGTGCCTCTATGGCTACGGCATCGGTGCCAAACAGCTGGAAAAACACCAGACCGGGGCGCTGCGCCATGGCAACGGCGATCGGGCGCCCGGCAGTCGCGCCGCCAGCGCAAGCGCGCGCGGCAACGGCCATGGCGGCAAGCGAGCCGACGCCAACCGCCTTACGCCCGGTGGCCAGCGCCAGGGCGCGCGCGGCGGCGATGCCGGTGCGCACACCGGTGAACGTGCCCGGACCCTCGGTCACCGCGATCAGCTCGACATCGGCAAAGCCAATACCGGCTGCGGCACTCACCTCCGCCAGCATCGGCAGGAGCCGTTCGGCATGGCCGACGCGCCGCGGCTCGGCGCGTTCGGCGAGCACGGCAAGGCCGGATGCCTGCTGCCGGGCAACGGCCGCTGACACGGCGTCAAAACAGGTATCGAAGGCCAAGATCAGCATTGAGCCTAGATAATCGAGCCGAGCCTAGATGATGCTCGCCATCTCCTCGAAGGCAAACCGCGGCCCGCGCGGTCTGAGCCGCGGCGGATCGCCGTAGCCCAGATTGCACAGGAAATTCGATTTGACGTCGGTGCCGGCAAAAAACTCCTGGTCGACCCCG
>DATFXD010000025.1:0-15424 GCA_035258605.1 Hyphomicrobiaceae bacterium
TCGCGAGTGCCGAAGGCGAAATCGTCGCGCAGGTATTTGTCGCCGTCTATATTGATCTGGGTCGTTAGCTTGCGATAGCCGGGCGCGCTGACGAAAAAGTGCACATGCGCCGGCCGATTACCATGGCGACCCATCGCCTGCAGCAGCTTCTCCGTCTGGCTACCGGGCGGGCAGGCGTAGCCACTTGGCATGATTGACCGGAAACGGTACCGACCGTCCTTGTCGGTTTCGATGCGGCGACGAAGATTAAAAGCGGCTTGCGTCGGATCGAAATGAGAGTAGTTGCCCATCGTGTTGGCATGCCAGACGTCAACCATGGCGCCTGCAATCGGTTCGCCACAGACGCCGCGAACCTGGCCTTCCATGAACAGTACCTCGCCATCGTCGGTGCCATCATCTAATCGCGCTTCTGCCTTCGAGGTCGGAGCGCCGGCGATGTAGAGCGGCCCCTCAATGGTGCGCGCAGTACCGCCGGCGAGCCCGGCTCGCCGCTCGGCTTCGTCAAGGCGCAGATCGAGGAAATGCTCGAGCACGACGCCCGGCACGATCAGCCCAAACTCGTTTTGTTTGCCCGCCTGTGTGAGATAGGCAATGCCGCACCAGAATTCGTCCATCGAGATGTCGAGTTCGTCGATGGCGACCATTAGGTCAGCGAGGAGGCGGTTAACCACTTGCTTTAGGCGGGGATTGCCTCCCGACTGGTCGATACCGGCGGCGCGCGCGGCCAAGGCGGTGATCACATCTTTGTCGATCAGATTGGCGGCCATATGAGCGATCTCCTCCGTTTATCAAATCCCTTATGGGACCGGCGGTCGCTTGGACGGATCGGGGACCGCCGGCTCAAAAGCGTAGCCTGGGCAGTGGCTAGCGGACAGGATCGATTGCGTCTATTTTCATACCCTGGAGGTATGGTCGTGGAGCTCCGTCATCTGCGCTATTTTGTGACGGTCGCTGCCGAACGCAGCTTCAGCCGCGCATCTGAAAGGCTCAACATTGCCCAGCCACCCCTCAGTCGGCAGATCCAGCAGCTCGAACAGGAACTCGGCACCCAGCTTTTGCATCGTGGGCGTCCCATCACACTGACAGATTCGGGACGCTATTTCTTCGAGCAGGCAATGCAGGTGCTTCAGCGCACGGACGAAATCCGCGCGATGACGCGGCGCATTGGAACAGGCAAGAGACGCCAATTCGGCATCGGCTTCGTGGCATCCACGCTTTACGATGTGCTCCCCGAACTCATCCGCAGGTTCCGGCTAGTCGCACCGGGCGTCGAAATCGTGCTTGCGGAACTGACGACGCTCGAACAAGCCGCTGCGCTCAAGATTGGGCGGATCGACATTGGCTTTGGTCGATTGCGTTTCGAGGATGATGGGCTCATGCGACGCGTAATCCACGAGGAAAAACTCTCGGTTGCCGTTCCTTATGGCCACTTCCTAGGCCGCAAGAGAAAACCACTAAAACTCAAGCATACTGTCGATGTGCCGCTGATCCTTTACCCAAACGCACCGCGCCCAAGCTATGCCGATCAGGTCTTGTCGTTCTATCGCAAGCTGGGGCTCGAGCCGAAGGTCGGTTTCGAGGTGCGCGAGTTACAGACTGCGCTAGGGCTTGTAGCGGCCGACGTCGGTATCGCTCTCGTGCCCTCCTCGGTGCGTCGGCTCGGTCGTGATGATGTTGAGTATCTAGCGCTTGACGAGCCGGACATCACATCGCCGATCATCATGAGTTATCGTTCCCGCGATACGTCGCCACTGCTGGCAAAAATTCTCAAGTTGGCCCAAGAGTTCGAGCCGCGGCCAAGAGTTGACGCCTGACAATCGTACGTGATTGCAACGAATGAGCGGCATTGGCGCATTGGCTATGGCCGATATGGGTGATGGCACGAAATTCGTGCCTTGGCGCTTCTCGGTCGCCTCTCGTCGGCGCGCGTGGATGAGGCATAATGCAGGCGTCCGAGAAACCCTGCACGGGCGGCTATCCACACCCAGCTTTCGCGGCCCCAAATCCCTATCTGCAGTACCCCAATTTCCGGCCATACCGCGCTTCGTGCCAGTTTCCGGCCCTGACTGGAGCAGGATGGGCAGTCAATACGTCCTCGGCGGCGCCCGATGCCTGCCGCCGTGGTCAGCATGCCCTTAGCCATCGTTGATCCTCCGGGTGCCGCATTGTAGTCTTTTGAGACGAGGCCGTCGGAAGTAGGAGTGAGCCATGACCTCCCGCCGTGACCTGTTGAAGGCTGCCGCCATCGTTGTCGCTAGCTCTAGTTCGATCGGTCTCGGTCACCGGCGCGCGGGCGCACAAGTTGCGAGGAACCAGATCGACGACGTGCTGCGCCAGGGTGTCGAGGCTCGCGATGCAGCGGGCGTGGTGGCGATGGCTGCCAGCGATAGGGGCGTGCTCTACGAGGGCGCCGCCGGCCTGCGCGCGCTGGATCAACCCGCGGTCATGACAGGAGACACTGTCTTCCGCATCGCGTCCATGACCAAGGCCATCACGTCGGTTGCGGCGATGCAACTGGTCGAGCAGGGCAGGCTGAAGCTCGACGAGCCCGTGCCCGGGATCGACCCTACACTCGCCTCGCCACAGGTGCTGGAAGGGTTCGACGCCTCCGGCGAGCCAAAGCTCCGTCCGGCCAAGCGGCCGATCACGCTGCGGCATTTGCTGACCCACACGGCGGGCTTCGGCTACGAGCAGTGGGACCCGAACATCAATCGCTACGTGAAGACCGCCGGGCTGCCACCGCGGGCCACCGGCAAGCTTGTAACGATCCGCATGCCGCTGGTATTCGATCCCGGCGATAGCTGGCTCTACGGCATCAACACCGACTGGGTTGGCCGTCTTGTCGAAGCCACCAGCGGACAGCCGCTCGACATGTACTTCCGCGACAACATCTTTAGACCGCTCGGCATGAAAGACAGCGGGTACCAGCCCACACCCGAGCAGCGTGCCCGCCAAGCGCACCTCCACACGCGGCAGCCCGACGGAAGCCTCGCGCCTCAGCCCCTCGAGACCGTGCCGGCCGAGCCGGAGTTCTGGTCGGGAGGTGGCCCTCTGTACTCTACGCCGCGCGACTATCTGACCTTCCTCCAGATGTTGCTGCACGGCGGCAGCGGCAATGGCGTGCAACTGCTCAAGCCGGAGACCGTCGCGGAGATGCACCGCAACGCGACAGGCAATATCCCGTGCGGTGTGCTCAAGACGGAGATGCCGGCGCTCTCAAACGACGTCAACCTCTTCCCCGGCGCGCCTCTGCGGTGGGGACTAGCCTACATGCTGAATGTCGAGGCAGGCCCCAACGGCCGCAGCGCCGGCACGCTGAGCTGGGGCGGGCTCTTCAACACGTACTATTGGCTCGACCCGGTGCGGAAGGTCACCGGGCTCATCATGACCCAGGTGTTACCCTTCGCCGATCCGCGCGTGCTGAAGCTCTACGGGCGGTTCGAGTCGAGCGTGTATGAGGCGTTGAAGACGGGGTGACGGTCGTCAGACACCGGGCTTTCGCGGCGGTTCGGGGCCAGCAGCCGACATAGGCGGATAGCTGCTCCTTCGCCAAGCCATGCTGCGGCGCGGAATGGTCGGATTCACAAACCGTGCCGTGCCGCCTATCCTGCAGCACGGGAATGGTGGTGCATGACCTCGGTTCTCACGCTCTGGTGCACGACACGACAGTGCGAGGTAGCGACCGGCATCTTGATCGATGCCGAGGCGCTGATCGGCTTCGCGCACGAGACCGCTAGCCTCAGATGCGCCGTGTGCGGCCGGCAGCATTCGATCCGACAGGCCTATCTGAAGCCGTTGCCCCATCCGTTCGCCGACACCGCTGCGCCACCCCATCAGGCCCGGCGCGCCGACGCCCATTAAGGTGCCATTCGCGTGCTCCGGCGCTGGCGGCGCGTGACATTGCGCGCCGGCTCGGGGACAATCAGAGGCTCGGCTGTCGCCATCGCAACTGAAGGATGCCGTCCGTGGCTGATGCGCTAACGCCTGGTCAAGCCTGGTGTGTTTCGCCCGCCGATTACGCCGCCAGCCGGCCCGCCAGCTTTGCCGTGGGGGCGCCCAACTCGTGCTATGTCAGCATGCGCGACGGCTGCCGGCTGGCGCTCGACGTGTATTTGCCGCAACCGCGACCCGGGTGCCAAGGCTCGCGCGAGGTGCCAAGCTCACGGCCCACGATCCTGATCTTCACCCCCTACTATCGCCGCTTCCGACTGCGCGCTGGTGCAGCGGCCGGTACCGAGCCCAGTCCCAATGCCGGCAAATGGCGCGACCTGTTCGTGCCGCGCGGCTACGCGCTCGTTGTCTGCGACGTACGCGGCACCGGCGCCAGCTTCGGCACCCGCGACAGCTTCCGCTCGCCGGCCGAGCGCGAAGACTACCGCGAGATCGCCGATTGGGTGGTGCGGCAGCCGTGGTCGGATCGATCGCTTGGCGCCACCGGCATCTCCTATGTCGGCGCCGCAGCCGATTTCCTGGCGAGCACCGGCCACCCCGCGGTGAAGGCCATTGCCCCGCTGTTTGCCGTTTGGGACACCTACTCGGACCACTACTACCCCGGCGGCATTCTGCTCAATCGCTTGGCCGCTACCTACGACGAGTTGATGCTGGCGCTTGATGAGGACCGCCGCGAGCTGTTGGGAAAGTTTGCTTACTTCAAGGACCCAGGCCTCGCCGGCCCGCAGCCGGTCGACGATGACCTTGACGGCAAACTGCTTGCCGCGGCGCTGGCCGAGCATCAGGGCAATTTCCGCATGACCGAGTTCATCCGCGAGTTCCGCTTCAGCGACGACGCCTTGGCCTCCGATCCCACCATCACCCCGGCATCGTTCAGCCCGCGCGGCTACTGGGACACCGTCGACCCCGGCGTCGCCGTCTATTCGGTGTCGGGCTGGTATGACGGCGCCGGCTACGCCAATGGCGCGCTGGCGCGCTTTCTGACCCTTCGCAACCGCCGTCAGCACCTGTTGCTCGGGCCGTGGGATCACGGTGCCCGTGTCAACGGCTCGCCCTGGCGCCGACGCCAGGAGCCCGAGTTTCCCTTGCAGGCCGAGCTGCTCCGCTTCTTCGATCACTATCTCATGGGGTTGCCGACCGGGCTCGAGCGCGAGGCGCCGGTCCACTACTTCTCGCTGCGCGACGAATGCTGGCTGGCCGCCCAGCACTGGCCGCCCGAGACCACGACCGAGACCCTCTACCTGGCACCGCAGTTTGGCCTTGCCGATGCGCCGGTGCGGGCGGCGAGCGACAGCACCTTAGTGTCGTTTGCGTTCGCCACCGGCGCCCAGACCCGCTATGAGCGCATCGCCGCCATCGACACGCCGCACTACTATGCCGATTGGCACGGACGCGATGCCAGCCTCCTCAGCTATACGTCGGCACCGCTGCGCCAACCGCTGCAACTGGCCGGCCACGCCGTGCTGACGGTGTGGCTCGAGGCCGATCAGCCGGACGCCGCCCTGCATGTCTATCTTGAGGACGTCGATGGCGATGGACGCTGCCACTACGTGACCGAGGGCATGTTGCGCGCCCTGCACCGCAAGACCCAACCCTGTCCCAGCGCGCACCGGACCAGCTGGCCCTGGCGCAGCTTCGCCCGCGCCGACGCCAGCACCTTGGTTGCGGGCGAGCCCGCCGAACTCAGCTTTGCGCTGCTGCCCGTCGCCTGGCAGTTTGCCGCCGGCAGCCGCGTGCGCCTCGCCATCGCCGGCCACGATCGCGATCACTTCGTGCAGGTCCCGCACGGCCGGCCGCCGCGGCTCAAGATCCACCACGGTGCGCCGCTGCCCTCGCGCCTGCTGCTGCCCTGTCGCGCGGGCCCAATGGCCTAAGGCCTCAGCTGGGCAACCGGCCGAGATCGCCGTCGCCGCGCCGCGGCACGGCTTGGGCTCCCCGACCACCTACTCGGCTTCCCCGGACCGCGGGCCGATCTGGCACCGGCGGCGCGGCGCGCATCAGCCCCCCGCCTCTCGCCGATTGACGGCGGCGCGCGATTTCCCGATGCTCGCGGTCGGCGAAGACGAGGGGTGGCCGATGACGCAGTACCTGTTCCACAATTTCGAGATGCTCGATCCCGAGCATGACGAGCTCAGGGGCGGCTACCAGCTGCTGGTCGAAGGCGATACCATCAAGGAGGTGTCGCCGCGGCCGATCAAGGCGGCCGCCGCCACCATCATCGATTGCGGTCGGCGCACGCTGATGCCGGGCCTGATCGACAGCCACGTGCACGTGGTGCTGTCGGAGGTGTCGCTGCCGCGGCTTGAGCACCTGCCGCTGACCTTGATGACGGCCCGCGCCGCGGTCTTGATGCGCAACATGCTCGAGCGCGGCTTTACCAGCGTGCGCGATACCGGCGGCGCCGATTGGGGCCTGAAGGAGGCGACCGACAAGTGGCTGCTGCCCGGACCGCGGCTGTTCATCGCCGGCAAGGCCTTGGGCCCCACCGGCGGGCACAGTGATAGCCGCCGCCGCACCGATCACGGCTGCCGCTGCCATTGCTCGGATGCGCTGCATTTCGCCATGGGGCTCGCCGATGGTGTCGCCGAGGTGCGCAAGGCGGTGCGCGAGGAGATGCGGCAGGGCTGCGACCAGGTGAAGATCATGATGTCGGGCGGGGTCGCCTCGCCCTACGATCCTCTCGACAGCCTGCAATTCTCCGTCGAGGAGGTCGCCGCCGCGGTCGAGGAGGCGCACGCCTTCGGCCGCTACGTCTGTGCCCATGCCTATAGCGTCGAGGCGATCACGCGCGCGGCGCACGCTGGGGTTCGCACCATCGAGCACGGCAACCTGATCGACGAGCCGACCGCCAAGCTGATGGCGGACAAGGGCATGTATCTGATCGCCAACCTCGTCACCTACTACGAAATGAAGGATCGCGCCGCCGAGTACGGCATGAGCGCGGACATGCTCGCCAAGAACGACCTGGTGATCGAAGGCGGCCTGCGCTCGCTCGAGATCTGCAAGCGCGCCGGTGTGCCCGTCGCCTACGGCACCGACCTGTTGGGGCAACTGCAAAGCGAGCAGTCGCGCGAGTTCATGATTCGCAGCCAGGTGCAAAAACCAATCGAGATCATCCGGGCCGCCACCACCATCGGGGCCGAGATCGTACGCCAGGTGGGCAAGCTCGGCTGCCTCCAGGCCGGCGCCTATGCCGATCTGTTGCTGGTCGACGGCAATCCGCTCGACGATCTTGGGTGCTTACAGCAGCAAGGCAAATTCCTGGCCGCGATCATGAAGGGCGGGCGCTTTTACAAGAACCGGTTGCACTAGGCTTATGGCGCCGATCCATTTCAAAAATTTCCGTTTGCTCGAGCCCCGACTGGGCGAGCTGCGTGGCGGCTACCAGCTCCTGGTTGAAGGCGACCAGGTGCGCGAATTAAGCGAGACACCGATCACCTGCAGCAGCGCCGAAATTGTCGACTGTGGTGGCGGCACCTTGATGCCCGGACTGATCGACTGCCACGTCCACGTCATCCATAGCGAAGTCAACATCGCCTATCTGGAAGCCATGCCGCTGACCCTGCTCACGGCCCGCGCCGGGCTCAGGCTGCGCGCCATGCTCGATCGCGGCTTTACCACCGTGCGCGACACCGGTGGCTGCGATTGGGGCATCAAGACCGCGGTCGCCGAGGGCTATCTCGTAGGCCCGCGCCTGTTCATCGCCGGCATGGCGATCGGGCCCACCGGCGGCCACGGCGATGGCCGCCGGCGCACGGACCTTGGCGAGGGCTGCAGCTGCTGCAACGGGCTTCGGTTCAAGGCGGCGATCGCCGACGGCAACGACGCGGTGCGCAAGGCGGCCCGTGAGCAGATGCGGCAGGGTGCCGACCACGTCAAGATCATGATGTCGGGCGGCGTGGCCTCGCCCTTCGATCCCCTCGACAGCCTGCAATTCTCGGAAGGCGAGGTGGCGGCTGCGGTCGAGGAAGCGCACGCCTTCGGCCGCTATGTGTGCGCCCACGCCTACTCCGCCGAGGCCATCACCCGCGCCGCGCGGCTCGGCGTGCGCACCATCGAGCACGGCAACCTGATCGATGATGCGGCGGCGAGCCTGATGGCCGCAAACGGCATGTTCCTGGTCGCCAATCTCGTCACCTATTACGCCATGAAGGACCGAGCCGCCAAATTCGGCATGACCGCGGCCAGTTTGGCAAAGAACCAAATCGTGCTCGAAGGCGGACTGAGGTCGCTCGAGATCTGCAAGCGTCATGGCGTGCCGGTTGCCTATGGCAGCGACCTGTTGGGGGAACTGCACTGGGATCAGAGCCGCGAATTCAGCTTGCGCCGCGAGGTGGTGCCGGCACTCGAGATCATCCGCTCGGCGACCACAATCGCGGCCCAGGTCCTGCGCCTTGAGGGCAAGATCGGAAGCTTGCAGCCCGGCGCCTGGGCAGACCTGTTGCTGGTCGATGGCGATCCGCTCAAGGACCTGAGCCTGCTCGAGGGCCAGGGCCGGCATCTTGCCATCATCATGCAGGGCGGGCGCTTTCATAAACGCCGGCCGAGCTAGGCCGCGTCTCGAGGCAGGGCGGCCGGGCCGCAACCGATGAGGCACGCAGCGGATAAGGGGGCGGTCGATGGCAGGCATCGGGAGTGGGCGCCGAGCCGGCCGCCTGGCGCTCAAGGCGGCCGCCGGCGTGGCGCTTGCCTATATCCTGACCCCCCTCGTGTTCGTCACCTGGCTCGCCTTCTTTCGCCAGGAGATCCCGTCGTTTCCGCCGGAAGGCTATTCGCTGCGCTGGTTTGAAGCCATCTGGGGCAACGATCGCTTTGTCTCGGGTTTCCTGCTCAGCCTGGAACTGGCCGTGATCGCTACCAGCATCGGCCTCCTGCTCGGCTTGCCGGCAGCACTCTGCCTCGCCCGCTTCGGCTTTCGCGGCCACGAACTGATGAGCAGCTTGCTGCTGTTGCCGCTGGTGGTGCCGGGCATCGTGCTCGGCATTGCGCTTTATGTGTTTCACGTCGAAGCCGAGATTGCCACCGGCTTGCCGCTGGTCGGCTCACTCGGCGGCTTGATCGGCGGCCACGTCCTGATCGTCATTCCATGGACCGTGCGCTTGGTGAGCGCCAGCCTGGCCGGCCTCGATCGCTCGATCGAAGAAGCCGCCCAAAGCCTCGGTGCCGACCGCCTGACCACGTTTCGCCGCGTCACTCTGCCGGCGATCCGGCCCGGCGTCGTTGCCGCGGCCTTGTTCGGTTTTGTCACCTCGTTCGGCAACCTCGAGATGAGCCTGTTTCTGGTTGGTCCGGGCCGCACCACGCTTCCGATCGCCATCATCCAATACCTGGAATGGAAGATCGATCCGACCATCGCCGCGGTCTCGGTGGTGCAAATTGCGCTGATCGCCGCCGCCATGCTGGTGACGGACCATTACGTCAAGCTCAGCCGGATACTGTGAGGGACGATGGCCCGGCTCAAGATCGATGGCGTCAGCAAGCGCTATGGCGAGGTGGTGGCGATCCGGGAGGTGACCCTTGATGTCGCCGACGGCGAGTTCGTGGTCCTGCTCGGGCCGTCGGGCTGCGGCAAGACCACCACCTTGCGCGTGGTGGCGGGTTTTGCCGAGCCCTCGAGCGGTTCGGTCACGCTTGGTGGGCGCGATATCACGGCGCTGCCGCCCTGGAAGCGCAATACCGGCCTGGTGTTTCAGAACTACGCCCTGTTCCCGCACCTGACCGTGGCCGAGAACGTGGCCTTCGGCCTCGAGATGCGCAAAGTGGAGGCGGCGGAGGCGGCGCGCCGCATCGGCGAGGTGTTGCGGCTGGTGCGGCTCGAGCCGCTGGCAGCGCGGTTGCCGCGTCAATTGTCCGGTGGACAACAACAGCGCGTGGCGCTGGCGCGGGCGCTGGTGTTTCACCCCGACGTGCTGTTGCTCGACGAGCCGCTGTCCAATCTCGACGCCAAGTTGCGCCAGGACGTGCGCGTCGAAATTCGCGAACTGCAGCGCACGCTCGCGCTCACCACGGTGATGGTCACCCACGACCAGGAGGAGGCCTTGACCATGGCCGACCGGCTGGTGGTGATGCATGATGGCGAGGTGCGCCAGGTCGGCACCCAGCAAGATCTCTATGAGCGGCCGAAGGACCGCTTCGTTGCCTCCTTCGTCGGCCGCTCGAGCTTTATCGAGGGTGAGATCGTGGCACCGGGTCGCTTTCGCTCGGCGGGCGGGCTGATGCTGGCCATCACCGCGGCCCCGGGCGGTCCGGCCACACTGGCCTTGCGGCCCGAGCGCTTGCTGATCGCGCCACCGCCGGCGGCAGTGGACAACAACCTCCCCGGCGTGGTGGAATTTGTCTCCTATCTGGGCGCCACCGTCGACCTGCACGTGCGCCTTTCGGCACAGGAGCGGGTCGTGGTCGAGGTTCCCAACCGCGCCGGCAGCCAGGTGCCGCGCGTTGGCGAAGCGGTCGAGGTCGGCTGGCTGGCCGACAACGGCATCGTCTTTGCCGGCGCCGGGCCTTGAGGAGAAGCGGCACGTCCGAGGAGGTCTTGGTATGCTGAACAACAGGGGAACGCCGCTCTCACGTCGCGGCGTCATCAAGGGGGCGGCGGCACTGACGGCGGCGGCGGGGATCGCCGGCGCCCCGCGCTTAAGCCGGGCGCAAGCCAAGGGCAAGATCGTGGTCGGCACCTGGGGCGGGGACTATGCGCGCCTGCTCCACAAGAACATCGAGCAACCGATCCTGATCAAAGATGGCTGGGAGGTCATCCAGGACCAGGCCGGTGATCCCGAACGGCGCTCCAAGATGCTGGCGGAACGGCGCCTGCCGCGCGGCACCACCGATATCCAAGGCCTGTCCGCGCTCAACATGTTCCAGATGCACGATGCCGGGGTGATCGATGGCATCGACTACGCCAAGCTCACCAACGCCGGCAACCTGCTGCCGTCGATGAAGTACCCCTATGGCGTCGGCCACATCTACTCCGGCAAGGTCGGCGTGTTCGCGCCCAAGCGGGTGGCGGCCGCGCCCAACAGCTACCGGGACATCTTCGACCCCAAGCACGGCAACAAGCTCGGCATCATTGATATCCAGTACCAATACACCTTGGTCTGCGCGGCGCTGGCGGCCGGCGGCAAGGTCAACGATCTTGAGCCGGGCAAGCAGCTGTTGCTCGCCTGCAAGAAGGCGGGTGCCCGGATCTATCCCACCAACGAGGCCTTCGCGCAGGGCCTCAAGACCGAGGAGTTCAGCCTCGGCGTCATGTGGAAGGCACGCGTCGTGCAATGGCAGAATGCCGGCATCGACGTCGAGGCGATGGTGCCGAAGGAGGGTGCGCTCGCCTACGTATCGGGTTTTGTGATCCCCAGGAACGCCCCCAACAAGCCCGGATCCTACGCCTACCTCGATGCCATGCTGGAAAAGCGCGCGCAGGAGGCCTTTGCCGTCGACATGGGCTACAATCCGACGGTGAGGAATGCGGTGGTGACACCCGAACTCAACAAGCGCATCGGCTTTAGTCCGGAAGAGGTCGAAGCGTTGGTCGACCTCGACTATGGCTATATGACCAAAAACGACGTGGCGCTCAAAGAGTGGTGGGACAAGGAGCTCAAAGGCTGAGCCGGCGGCGGTGGCGGCTTGCCGCTGACCCCTCGGCGGTGGCGATGGCAAGGCCATTGGCGCCGGGCGGAAGCCGTGCGCCACGGCGCCCAGAGCTCGGCGCGGCGCTGCTCCTCGGGCCGGCGACGTTGGCGGTGGCCGCCGGGCTTTTGCTGCCGATCCTGATCCTTTTGCGCTATAGCTTCAACCGGTTCGACCCGCGCCTGATGATGATCGAGGCGCTGACCTTTGAGAACTACGCTAAATTCTTCACCGACCCGTTCTACACCAATATCCTGTTCACCACCTTGCGGGTGGCGCTGATCGCAACCGCGGTCTGCATGCTGTTGGCGCTGCCGCTGGCTTACGTGCTCGCCCGCAGCGAAAGCCGCTACAAGCATCTGCTGCTGATGCTGGTCGTGCTGCCGCTGTTCGTCGGCAACGCCGTGCGCGCCGCCGGCTGGATGACCTTGTTTGGCTCCAAGGGTGCCTTCAACGCCCTGCTGGCAAAGCTGGGGCTGATCGAGCAACCACTCGAGATCATGTTTACCGAGAAGGCGGTGATCATCGGCATCATTGCCGTCAACCTGCCCTATATGGTGCTCACCATCGAGAGCGTGATCGAAGGCATCCCCCGCAACCTGGAGGAGGCGGCCTTCAGCCTTGGCGCCGGTCCGTGGCGCACCTTTCGCCGCGTGCTGTGGCCGCTGGCGCTGCCCGGCATCGTCGCCGGCGCCATCCTGTGCTTTATTCTGGCGATGAATGCCTATGCCACGCCGGTGTTGCTCGGTGGACCGCAATTCAAGATGATGGGGCCGTTGGTATTCGGACAGTTCCGCCTGAATAATTGGCCGTTTGGCGCCGCGGTGGCCTTCGTGTTGATGACGGCGACCCTGCTGCTGACGGCCGCGGCCAATGTGCTGAGCCAGCGGCGCTTGCGGCGCAGCCTCGGCGGCGGCAACCGGTGACAAGGTAGCGACCGACCCCCATGGCCCAGACCGACATCACCAGGCGTGTTGGGAGAGGCAAGGCCGGCAAGCAGGTCGTCATCTGCGGGGCGGGCATCGCCGGCATCGCCGCGGCCTACCACCTGGCGTCAGATGGCGGCAATGACGACATCGTCATCCTCGAAGCCGCCAACCCGCTGTCGCTGACATCGGACAAGTCGACCGAGGGCTATCGCAACTGGTGGCCCGGACCCGATACGGCCATGACCAGCTTCATGAACCGCAGCATCGACCTGCTCGAGGCCATCGCCGGTGCCAGCGGCAATCGCATCAACATGAACCGCCGCGGCTACCTGTTTGCCAGCGCCGATGCCGACAAGCTCTCCACCCTGCTGGCGCTGGCGACGACCGCCGAACGCCTGGGCAGCGGTCCGGTGCGCCTGCACACCACCAGCGGCAGTGGCTATCGGCCGTCGCCGCCGCAGGGCATCGATGCCGCGCTCACCGGCGCCGATCTGATCACCGAGCCGAGCCTGATCCGTGCCCACTTTCCCTATTTGACTGCCGACACCCGCGTCGTGCTGCACGCCCGCCGCGCCGGCTGGCTCAGCGCCCAGCAACTGGGCATGGTGATGCTTGAGGCGGCCCGCGAGCGCGGCGTCAAACTGATGCGCGCCACCTTGATCGACGTCGAGCTGCGGGGCGGCGGCGTCAGCGCGGTTTGGGTCGAACGCGAGGGCGAACGGCAACGCCTCGAGGCCACCCATCTCGTGATCGCCGCCGGCCCGATGCAGCGACAGGTGGCGGCGCTGATCGGTGTCGAGCTGCCGGTGTTCGCCGAGCGCCACCAGAAAATCGGCTTTGCCGATCGGCTGGGCGCGGTGCCACGCGCGGCACCGATGCTGATCTGGCTCGATCAGCAGCATTTGCCCTGGACCGATGCGGAACGCGCCGTGATCGCCCAGGAGCCAGACACGGCGTTCTTGCTCAAAGCCTTCCCACCGGGTGTGCATGCGCGCCCCGAGGGTGCCGGCACCACCGTGCTCGGGCTCTTCAACTATGACACGCGGCCGGCCGAGGTGATCTTCCCGCTGCCCGAAAGCCCGCACTATGCCGAGATCACGCTCCGCGGGCTGGCGACGATGGTGCCGGCGGTCAAGGACTACTTCGGCCGCGGCGTTCGGCCGGTGATCGATGGCGGCTACTACATCAAGACGCGCGAGAACCGGCCGCTGATCGGTCCGCTGCCGGTCGAGGGGGCATTTATCACCGGGGCCTTTTCCGGGTTCGGGGTGATGGCGGCCTGCGCCGGCGGCGAGCTCCTGGCCCGCCACGTTGCGGAAGCCTCACTTCCCCCGTACGCGTCGGCCTTCCTGCTTGCGCGCTACCAGGACCCCGCCTATGCCGAGCTGATCGAGCGCGCGGGGGATGGTGGGCAGCTCTAACCGGCGCTGCCGCCAATTGCCAGGCCAGCGCCCAAGACTTAAGACCCAGCGGCCGGCGCAGCAAAAGGGCGCCGCTCGCGCCGTGCGGCTAATAGATGCCGGGCAGCAGCGCGGCGGTCTCCGCCTGATAGGCGCGGTAGGCGTCCGGGAACTGGGCCAGCATCAGGCCTTCCTCGATGCGGATGCGCAGCCGGAAGGCCACCAGCGCCACGGCGATCGCCAGGTAGCTGCCCACGGTGCCGATGGTGATGGCGGTGGCGATGATTGCCAGCAGAAAGCCGGCATAGATCGGATGCCGCACGTAGCGGTAGGGGCCGGAGCGCACGAGCTCGTGGTTTTCGCCCACCGAGGCCAGCGCGCCGGACCAGTTGCGCCCCAAGCTCACACGCGCCCAGATCGCAAACAGCAGCGCGCCAACGCAGACGATGTCGGCGACGAGCGCCAGCGGCGCCGGTGCCTCGCTGATGCGCTGGCTGAGCGGCCCCGGCGCGCGGCGTTGGAACAGCAAGGCGAAGGCGAGCACGATCAGGGCGGTGGTGGCCACCTGCAGCAGCGGCTGATCGATGCGCACGGCCCTGCGGCTGATGAAATAACTGGGGATCCATACCAGCAGGACCAGGCCCCAGGCGGCATAGGCAACGGCGGTATAGGTCGAGGTCATGACGCCAACCTCTCAAACACCCAGCAGCCGGCGTGCCAGTCACGGCGCCGTTGGGCGATGACGTGCGCGGTCAAACCGTCGGTCGCACGCCTCACCGGCACACCGGCCTCACCACAACCCTGTGTTGACCCGGGCCCGGCGTTTTTGCAACAATTGGTGCACCTGCGCCGGCGGCCCCCCTCGTGCTGGCGCCCTCACGTTAGGGGAAAGACACCGTGGCAGCTTATCGTCGCATTACCGTCAAGCCGGTTGCCGGCGCGCTCGGCGCCGAGATCGGCGGTGTCGACCTGGCGAGGCTCGACGATGCCACCTTCGCCGAGATCAAGTCGGCCTGGCTCGCGCACCTCGTGGTGTTCTTCCGCGACCAGAACATCACCCCCGAGCAGCAGATCGCCTTCGCCAAGCGCTTTGGCGAAATCCATCACCACCCCTTCATGCAGGGCATGGACGACTATCCCGACATCCTCGAAATCATCAAGGAGGAAGGGGACAGCAAGGCCTTTGGCGAGGTTTGGCACACCGACCAGATGTTCAATCCCAAGCCGGCAAAGGCGACCATCCTCTACGCCAAGGAGACGCCGGAGGCGGGCGGCGATACCATGTTTACCAACATGTATCTCGCCTACGAGACCCTGTCCGAGCCGATGCGGGCCTTGCTGTCCGGGGTCAAGACCTTCAACGTCGGCGAGCGCAAGAAGCTCGGTCGCACCAGCGAGATCACCACCCGCGAGGGCCGCTACGCCGGCAACAGCAAAATGGCGGCCAAGCTCAAAGACCCTGGCGAGCTCGTGACCGAGGCCTGCCATCCGCTGGTGCGGACCCACCCCGAGACCGGTCGC
>DATFXD010000026.1:0-4736 GCA_035258605.1 Hyphomicrobiaceae bacterium
CTGGGGCTCCATCCGCCGCAACAAGAGGGCCGTGATGCAACCCATTCTTTATGCCCATCCCTTCTCGTCCTACTGCCAGAAAGTGCTGATCGCTCTCCATGAGAGCCACATTGCCTTCGAATTTAGGATGCTCGGGCCCGAAGCACCGGCCAACTTTGACGAGCTCACACGCCTCTGGCCCTTAAAGCGCTTTCCAGTGCTGGTTGACGACGGCCGCACCCTGATAGAGGCAACCATTATCATCGAGCATCTCGTGCTCAATCATGCCGGTTCGGCGCAACTACTCCCGGCGGATCCACGGCGTGCGCTTGATACGCGTTTCATGGATCGCTTTTTTGACAACTACGTGATGACCCCGATGCAGCGCATCGTATTTGACGCTCGTCGTGCTGCCGAGGCGCGGGATGCCCAGTCGGTCGCCGATGCCCGTGAGCTACTCGAAACTGCCTACCTCTGGCTCGATGCGCGAATGAGCGGTCGTGAATGGGCGTCCGGCGATGCCTTCAGCCTCGCCGACTGTGCGGCGGCGCCGTCCCTGTTCTACGCGCACTGGACCCACCCCATTACCGCGCGTTTTCCCGAGGTCCTCGCCTATCGACGTCGGTTGCTGTCGCGCCCGTCAATTGCCCGTGTGGTCGACGCGGCGCGCCCGTACCGGCCGCTGTTTCCGTTGCCGGTCCCGGAGGCCGACTGAGGTTGGCGGGGACCGAGTGAGGGCCGACGTTGCAAGGCCTTTGCTTTTTGGACGGTGACGGCAGACGACCGTCAAGCCCACGCTCGAGCCGGCTCGAATAAAGCCCAGTTCGCTTATCCGCAGGGAAACCCAATCAAAAAGAGGGGCGCCGGTTCCCGGGGGGATGGCGCCCTAATGTCAGCTCCGTGCTGGTGTGGGTCTGCGAGAGCTGATTGCAGCTACAACGACTGGGCTCTGCTTCTATTCCCAAGCCCCAAGGAAACGCAGCAGCGAGTGATGATCGATCGCTTTGGCGGCACCTACCGGCTTGGGCCAACTTTGGGTCCAGGCTTTCCTTCGGGGTCGCTCAGCGATGCCGGCTTTCGCGGAATTCAGCGCGCAGTTCGCGGGTTCGTCAGTCCCCGTCTCGGGCAAAGACCCGATTGGACCGCGATTCCCGGCCGGGCATGCTGAAGCGGAGCGGCGTAACCCGCTTGGTCAAGATTTCGGGTGGCCCATGGTACCCAAGCGGATTTTTCTTGCTGCGGTGCTTTTGCCCTGTCTCCAAGGGCCCTGCGAGGCACAATTCTTCTTTCCGTGGGATCAGCTCTTCGGCGCCGAGCCGCCCCGCCGTTACCAGCGCCCCCGTCCCCCCGAGCCGCAGCCGCGCAAGAAAGAGCAACGAGACCATACCCGAAACCAGCAGCCTCAGGCCGAGCCGATCGAAGACGGCGGGCCGCGTCCCGAGATCACGCCGCATACGCCGTCGATCGTCGCCTTTCCCTACAATTATCCGGCGGCGTCGGTTGTCATCGATACCTCGGGGCGCAAGCTCTACTACGTGTTGGAGGGGAGCCGCGCCTATGCCTACCCGGTGTCGGTTGGGCGCGAAGGCTTCACGTGGACTGGAATAGAGCAAATCAGTCGCAAGCAACCCTGGCCCGATTGGTATCCCCCCGAGGAAATGCGACAGCGGGATCCCAAACTACCCGAGAAGATGACCGGCGGCGTGCGCAATCCATTGGGGGCATTGGCCTTATACCTGGGCAACACGCTCTATCGGATCCACGGCACCAACGATGCCAAATCGATCGGCCGCGCGCGGTCCTCGGGCTGCTTTCGGATGATGAACTCTGCCGTGCTGCATCTCGCCGGCTTGGTCGACGTTGGCACACGGGTGGCCGTCGTGCGCTCCCTGGCGCATGGCGTGAGCGAGGTGCCGAGGTCGTAAGTGCCACTGCCGGCGCGAGTGACGCGCCAAGATTTCGCACCGCCACCGACCGGCTGGGTGCGCTGGTGCCACAGGCTGAACCCAAAATCTTGCGCCGGTACGCGAGCAGACCGTACTGGGGGGCTTTCTCTGCAAAATAGCGGCGGGATGGTTTTACGTGCTCCAAGCGCACCCTTTCGAGCGCGTGCATCCTACGAAAGGCGCCGCCCGAACAGGCGCCTTTCTGTTTTTTTGGGGCGGCGCTTGTCCTTCACACCTCCTTCAACCCGTAGTCCTGAATGCCTTGCTCATTGCCGTAGTACTTGTAGGGAAGGAACTTGCCGGACATGGTGATCTTGACGCGGTCGCCCTTGGGATTGGGCAAGCGCTCGATTTCGATGTCGAAGTCGATGGCCGACATGATGCCATCGCCGAATTCTTCCTCGATCAACGCCTTCCAAGCCGGACCATTGACCATCACCAACTCGTAAAAACGGTAGATGAGCGGATCAGTGGGCGGCATCGGCGTGCCGCGGTAGGGCACCTCGTTCAGCATTTTTTCTTCGCTGTCGGACAGCCCGAACAGCTGGGCCGCCTTGCGGGCCAGCGGCTTCACCAATTTCATCTGCCCGAGGAGGGCACCGACCACCAGTACTGGTGAAATACCGGCGATCTCGTCGGTGATTTGCTTCCAGGACAGGCCTTTGGCGCGTTTGACATCCAAGATCTTTTCGGTCAGCTGCTCGCGACGCATGGCGTTGGCTCCCTTGGCTTGGCGCTGCAGATGAAGCGATGGCACAGGCCACGACCGGCGTCGAGCCGCGCGGCTCTTACGGCTCGGGGGCGAGACCGGCAACGGCCTCAACCATCGGATGCCCAGCACCACGCACAGATCAAGGTCGGCCGGATGCGATTGCGGGCGCTTTGCCGGCATGACGCGGTGGCAACGCGCCAACGACCGCCGATCAGAACATTTTTTCGGCACGGCACCGCTTCAGCACGGCCCCGCCGGACGCTCTATTATCTCAGTGGCCGGGGCGAGCCTCGGGGTTCAAGCGGAGCTCGCCGACCAAGCGCATCTGTTCGGATCGACCGACGCCTGCAACGCCATTTTGCAAGGCCGTGCGGCAGGCGTGCAAGCGCGCCGGCGTCAGCGGTTCCACTTTCACCGCCGTCAAAACGCTTTCGGCTTCCATTGCCCAAAGTCGACGACCGATGGGTTGGCGGAATTGAGATCCACCTCGACGCCGAAACAATCGGCCTTCCGGCTCGGCAGATGTTGTTTCAGGACCCAGCGCTTGCTGGCCTCGAAGTCACCATAGCCAGGCCAGCTCGTCGCATTGGCAAGCCAACAATAGCTGACAAGGCGCGCTTCCATGAGCTCAGTGCAGACGAGGCCACTGCCGTAGACGCCGATCTTGTAGCCCGAATTGCGCAGCGTTTGCACCACGTCCTCGAAGTAGGGCCGGACAAAGCGTTGCACGAATTTGCGCGCCTCCGGCTCACCGCCAGCGATCCCGGTGCCGCGCAAGACGCTGAGGAGTTGCGCATCGACACCATCGACCCCAAAGTAAATCGCGCTTCCCGCCGGCTGTGACAGCGCGCGCGCCAACTCGAGCGCGCGCCGCCCATCACGCGTGCCGCGGCCCTTGGTGACAAAGGTGCAAAGGCAATCATTGTTGTGCTGGAACACGACGGCGACGCTCATGTCGAGCTTGGCAATGAGCTGCAATTCGCGCTGCGTCAGCGTTTTTCCGGGCAAGGTTTCATTGCTCCAATCATAGTAGCGGATGACAGTGGCGATGCCGACGCCCTTGAGCCGACGCAAAAAGTCTTCGCCCAGTTGCTCGGAGGCGTCGATGGCGACGTAGCCCTTGCCCGCCTCGCACACCGGCGCCGCCGCCACCGGTTGGCCAACGAGGCTCGCAATCCCGATCCCCAGCCCTAACAGCACCGTGGCGCGCGCCGCGCGGCCAATGACGATCGAATGGCATGTCCACATGTCCTGAACGCCCTCTCTAGCAACTGTTCGCGTCCCATCTCGTGCTGAAGCGGACCGCGATCCTCCAAATGGTCGCTTTGGTTTAGCCTTTGCCCAAATCGATGACCCACGTCGGCACCGAAGATCGCCAGATACGGGATCACGTCGGCTCCCCACGTCAGTCAGAATGGCCGCGCCGCCTTCGTCAAGGCCAGCCCCGAGGATCGACGCGATCTCCGCACTTGCGGTCGGCGTCTCGAAACGGCGGTTATTGACCGGGAAAATGGCCCGAGAAGAGCTGTGGGCGGCTGGCTCATAGGCGGCGTCGCTGGCGCCAGCCCTGGTCCCTCGATGATGTTGATGCGCGTTTGCGTCGGGAACGCGGCTCGTGCCTCAAGGGGTGGGAGCGGCGAGGGCCCGCACCAAGCGGGGTGGACTGGTCGGTCCAAACCGACGTCGCTCCCGCCATGAGCCATAATGGCTCCGAGCAACGGTTCTATGAACGCTCCCACACCCGAGCCCATCTGCCTTGCAATCCATGTGCCCTCGTGCGCGGACCCCCGGCCAAACCGGGGGCATGCGGATCGTCGCGTGCGAGGTTTAGACCGTTGCAAACGCCCGCCCCATGCCGAGGACGTGCATGAACGTCGAGCTCTTGCCGGACCGCTCTAACGTCACCTGTGAGCGATGAGGCGCATCGTGGCCGATTGTTCGGCCCGATGCACTTGGGCCCACTGCCGCCCAGCATAGGGGCGCAAGCCTGAGAGCCCGCGTCTAGCGCCGACCGTTGAACACAACGCTTCCCGAGCTGGCGATGCTGTAGCCCCCAAGCCAGGCGGCCCGATCGGCAAATTCCTGCGTGCGCGCGAAAG
>DATFXD010000027.1:0-6935 GCA_035258605.1 Hyphomicrobiaceae bacterium
CGGTCGGCAGCTTGGAACGGCTGTTGGGCGGTAGCGCGCATCGCGCCATTGGCTGGGCGGTCGCGGCGCTGTTGATCGTCCTGATCTGGGTGCCGAGTTGGCCGCTCGTCCGCAAGCGCGCGGCCGGCGCCAACAACGCGCTTTACGCGGAGCACGCGCTTGGCTTCGTCGAGCTGACGGAGCGGAACCCTTCCGCCCATCAATTGGGCCAGCAGCTCATCAGCACCGTGCGCCGCCTCAACCCGAACCTCGGCAACGACGGCGCCATTATCGCGGCGTTCAACGGCAAGCCCCGGCTCAGTCAGCTGAACCTGATCGCCATGGCCATGATGGATCTGAAGCAGTCGGCCATGCTGGGCGACGTCTGGCAGCCGCCGAGCGAGGCTGCGGAACCATCACCGCGCGCGGTGGCGGCGGCGAGCGCGGAGATCTTCAACAAGCACGGCGTCCAGATCACCATTCCCGAGCGGCGCTTCCGGATCGAGCGCGGCTGCCTCATCGACGGCAGCGAAGCCGGCGCGGTGCCAGCGCCGAAGCCGCCGCCACCCGATCTGATGCGCCAGGCGATCTACGGCGCCTTTGCGTTCTTCCTGGAACAGACCAAGGATGAGCGGGTCGAATTCAACGACTATCATGTCCTGATCTTCAAATCCTACGTCGCCGCCATTTCGATCCCGATCAGCACCGCCGAGCCGGTCGTGGCAATCGGGCGATTTGCGGACTTGCCCGAGGGTTGGGAGCACTGGGCCGTGAGCGCCATCGTCGATGAGTTGTTCCGCATGGTGCGCGATCAAATCTATAAGGCTTAAGTGAACGGCTCAGGCGGGGCGCCGGCAACCCCGGCCGCGCCAAGGAACTGCCGGTGGGGAACCGACGGGTGGAACGGAGCTTGGCGGGCACGGTTGAGCACAAAGACGGGCCCACACGGCCTGTTAGGCGCCTCGAAAGGGGTGCTGAGCCGCCCAGTAACCCTCCGGGGTGAGCGGCGGCTTTTGCTTTGCCGCGGCTTGCTCCGCCCCCGGTGTCCTTGTCGGTGTCACGGCCGCCCTTGTCCTGGCGTCGGCGCCACTGTCCGCGGGCCGCAGCGGGCGACAGGTAAGCGCGCTCGCCGCTTTCAAGCTCTTAAACGCCACAGCCGCGGGTGGAGGAGGCTTAGCGCCAACACGACGGCCAAGGCCAGGGCGACGGCGCGGAACGTGCCCTGAAATCCCGCAACAAACGCCGCCTCGGCCGGCAGCAAGCCGCGGCGGGCGGTGCCTTCAAGCAGGGTGAAGGCGGCCGACAGACCGGTTGCGCCCAGCACCACGCCGACGGTGCGCGTCAACATGGTGAGGCTGCCGGCGACGCCGCGATCCTTGAGCGGCAAGCTGCCGGTGACATAGTCGCTGTAGCCCACCTGAAATAAGCCAATCCCTGTGCCCTGCACCGCCAGCGAGCCGGCAATGACGGCGAGCGAACTCGCCTCGGTCCAGGTCGAGATCGCCGCCAGGCCGGCGAGATTGAGAGCGAACCCGGCCAGTGCCAGCATGCCCAAGGGGAGCCGGCGATTGAGCCGGTCGGCGAGCCAGGATCCAGCGACCGTGCCGAGCGCGCTCACCGCCAGCACGGCGCCGCCGGCCGCCGGCGACAGCCCGCGGATCAGCGCCAGATAGTAGGGAACGAGGAGCAGGACGCCGAACGCGGCAAAGTTGGCAATGACATTGACCGCATTGAGCAGCGCGAAGCTCGGATCGCGGAACAACGCCAGGCGGATCACGGGTTCCGCCACGCGGCGCTCGTGCCATCGGACCGCGACAAAGGCGGCAAGCGACAGGCCGATGAGCGCCAACGGCAAGCTGGCATCGCGCGATCCCGGCAAGGCCGCAAACGCGATCAACAGCGCGCCCAGCCACAGGGTGAGCAGCAGGGCGCCGGTGGCATCGAAGCCGCGCAGCGATCGGGCTTGCGCCGGGACCGCGATCAGCGGCGACAGCGCCAGGGCCAGCACCGCGATCGGCACGCGAAAGAAGAATACCGCCGGCCAGTCCCAAGATGCGACCAGCAAACCGCCGACGATCGGCCCCAGCGCACCGCCGATGGCGATCACCCCGGCATAGAAGGCGAGCGCGCGGGTGCGCATCGCCTCGCCCAGCAACGAGGTTGCGAGCGCCGGCCCGCAGCTCAAGGTCAAGGCGATGCCGATCCCCTGCAAGGCGCGGCCGCCGAGCAGCAGGGGATAGGTCGGCGCCACGGCGCAGGTGGAAAGGCCGAGCCCTGTCAGCAGCAGGCCAATCTGAAAAATCGGGCGATAGCCGACGAGGTCGCCTAACCGGCCGCAGGCGAGCATCAGGCTGGCGTAGGTCAAGACGTAAGCGATCACCACCCAGCGAATGTCCTCAAGCGGTAGCTGGAAGGCGCGAGTGATGCTGGGGAAGGCGATATTGACCGCGGTATCGAGCGGCGCCAGCAGGGTGCCAAGCCCAACGATCAGCAAACCGAGCCACGGCCGCACCGCGCGTGCGCCCTCGAAAGGAGCTCCTGGTTGCTCGCGCACGCGGTTAGACCCCAGTGGTCGGCGCCAGCGCCGACCTTGAGGGTTGAACCGCCGGGGCTCGCCGCGCCGCGGTCACGGCGCCGGCCGTCGGTGGCGCAAGGTCTCCGGTGCCAGCACGGCGAAGGCGGCGCCCACCAGCACGATCAGAAGCGCGGCGACGACCAGCGAGCGTCCCGGGCCATAGGCATCGGCGATCAGGCCCAGCGCCAGCGGGCCGATCACGTAGCCGGCGTCGGCGGTCATGCGGAAGGTGCTCATGGCGGTGGCATTCATGCCGGCTGGCGCGTGATCGGCGGCGTAGGCCGCCGGCGCGGCACCGCCGACGGAACTCGCCACCCCCCAAACGATCGAGGCGGCAATGAACCAAGCATAGTTTGGCGCCAGGTAGAACAGAAACATCGAGGCACCGGTCATGACCGTCGCCGGCACGATCACCAGCTTGCGCCCGAACCGGTCGGCGAACCAGCCGGCGGGGTAGGCGGCAATGAGGCCGCAGATGCTCCCCAGCATGAGCGCAAAACCGATGGCGCCAACCGACAATCCGAGCCAGGCGGTGGCCAGCATCGGCACGATGGCAAACAGGCCGCCGGTGCGCACCACGGCGTTCATCAAGGCGATCAGGCTCACCAACACGAAGCCGACGTTGCCGAGCAGCAAGCCGAGCCGCCGGGCAAACGCCGGGCGCGGCGCGGCGGCCGAGGCGGCCGTTGTCCGCCACAGGTCGCGGGTTTCGGCGACGGCGAACCAGGCAACAATGGCCGCCAGCAGGCTGGCGATGCCGTAGGCGACGAACGGCGCCGCCAAATTGACGTGCTCGGCGATGAGGCCGCCGGGAAACGGCCCGATGCCGACCGCGAACAGGAATGAGCCCTGATAGATGGCGATGCTGCGGCCGCGCTGTTCCGGCGTGGTGATATCGGCCAGCACCACTTGACCGGTGGTCAGAATGAGGCCCGCGCCGGCGCCGGCCACGAAGCGGGCGACCACGAATTCGGGGTAGGCGGCGGCGCCAGCGCACCACAGATTGCCCGCCGCCGAGATGAGGCCGCCGATCGCCAAGGTTGGCCGCCGCCCCAACCAATCCGACAATTGTCCGGCCGGCACTGCCGACAAGAAGCGCGCCAGGCCGTAGGCGGCGACCGCCAGGCCAATCGCCGACGCCGGGACCGCAAACGACTGCGCATAGAGCGGCAGCGACGGCACCATGGCGCCGAAGCCCAGCTGATTGACGGCGACCAGCACACACATCCACAGGAGCACGCGGCGTTGAGGCATGGGGACAGGATGGAGGGAGAAGTCGCGAACATCGCGGCCGGCGTCGGGAGGGCTCCCGCGCTCGACCGCCAGTGCCTCCTCTAGGCTATGCCGGCTGCGGCAGCAATGGCACGCCATGCGCCTCGGCCTCTAAGCCGCCATGGCGCCAATTGCTGACGCGGGAACCCAAGCGGGGCGGGCCGGCACCCTTTGCGGTGCGGACCGGGCGAGGGGGCAGCCATCAGCGCTTGGCGGTGGTCGAGACCGCGCCTCCTGCGCTAGTCTCCTCACCGGCGCGGCTCGCGTCCAATTCGGCAAGGGAACGACAAGGGCATGTATCAGTTTACGGTTGATTTCATTGTGGTCGGCGCCGGCTCGGCCGGGGCCGCGCTCGCCAGCCGCCTCAGCGAGAGTGGCCGCTATCAGGTGCTGCTGCTCGAGGCCGGTGGCGAGACGCATCCCTTGTCGCGCGTTCCGATCAGCTTTGCGCGCTTCATCAATCGGCCGGGGGTCAACTGGCTCTACGCCTCCGAACCCGAGGCCAACACCGGCGGCCGGGCGATCCCGGTGCCGCGCGGGCGCATGCTCGGCGGCTCCAGCGCCATCAACGGCATGGTGTGGGTGCGCGGCCAGCGGCAGGACTACGACCATTGGGCGCAACTCGGCAACCGTGGCTGGAGCTACCAGGACGTGCTGCCGATCTTCAAGCGGATCGAGAGCTTCACCGACGGCGAAGATGCGGTACGCGGCCGGCAGGGACCGATCGTGGTTTCCGAGGTCCCAGAGCGCGGCCGCCTCTATGACAGCATTTTTGCCGCCGCCGCCAGCGTCGGCATCCGAGCCAACCGCGATTACAACGGTTTCGACCAGGAAGGGATCGCCATGACCCAGGCGTCGATCAATCGCGGTCGGCGCATGAGCACGGCACGCTGTTACCTCGAACCGGCCCGCCTGCGCGCCAATCTGACCATTGAAACCAATGCCCTGGCCGAGCGGCTGCTGTTTGAGGGCAATCGCTGTGTGGGCGTGCGCTACAGCGTGCGCGGCCTTGCGCGCGAGGCGCGGGCGGCGCAGGAGGTGATCATTTCAGCGGGCTCGATTGCATCACCGCAATTGCTCGAGCTGTCCGGCATCGGCCAGGCCGACCGTGTCAAGGGCCTTGGCATTAAAGTGCAACACCATCTGCCGGGTGTCGGCGAGAACCTGCGTGACCACTGGGCGCCGCGCATGAAGTGGCGCATCGGCCGGCATGGCGTCACCTTCAACGAGCGGGCTCGCGGTGTGCGCGGCCTGGGGCAGGGCTTGCTCTATATCGGCGCCCGCAAAGGCTTTCTCAGCCACCCGGCCTCGCCACTGCGCGCCTTTTTCAAGACGCGCGAGGGCCTCGACAGCCCGGATGCGATGTTCACCTTGCAGCCGTTCCTGATGACGCCGGCGCTCAAACTGGCCAAGGAGCCGGGGCTGACGATCATCACGCATCAGCTGCGGCCCGAGAGCAGGGGCAGCGTCCATATCGCCGCCGCGGACGCCGGCAGGCCGCCGGCAATCCGTTTTAACTTCCTGGCCGAGACCATCGACCGCGACTGTCTGATGGCGTCCATGCGCCTGGTGCGCCGGCTGCTTGCCGCCCCGGCGCTGGCCTGGCTCGGCGCCGAAGAGTTCGCGCCCGGTCCGAAGGCGACCTCGGACCAGGAGCTGATCGAGTTCGTGACCCGCACCGCCGAGACCACCTATCATCCGGTCGGCACCTGCAAGATGGGCAGCGATCCGTTTGCGGTGGTCGATGATCGGCTGCGGGTGCACGGCATCGCCGGCTTGCGCGTGGCGGATGCCTCCATCATGCCGACCTTGACATCGGGCAACACCAACGCGCCATCGATCATGATCGGCGAACGCGCCGCCGACCTGGTGTTGGAAGCGGCCGCCTGAACCCGGGGCCAGGCGCCACGGCGCCTGCGCGCAACTTTAAATGCCGACGCCCGAGGTGAGCTTTGCTTCGCCCGGAGGGTGCCACGGATGCGGGGCCGCCAGGTCCATCGCCCGCGGGGCGTGGGGCCTCGCCGAGCGGCCGCCCAGGCACGGGCGGATCGCTCGGCGCCTGCGCTTCTGGCTTACAAGGTCGGGCTCCAGGGCACCATGATCTCGCGATAGCCCGTGCTCGTCTTCTCGATGTGGGCCAGCGACGGGAACGGATAATGGAAGCCTTGCACCAGCATTTTATCGGCCACCAGCATGTCGTAGACCTTCCGCCGCGTCGCTTCCGCAACCGCGGCATCCTGATCGAAGAAGGCATGCCAGTCGGGATTGCGCACGAACACGGGCATATTGGTGACGTCGGCCTGCACGAACACCTTGTCATTGCCCGAGGCGACGACGAAGGAATGGTGGCCGGGTGTGTGGCCGTAGGTGGCAACCGAGGTAATGCCGGGCGCGAGCTCCTTGTCGGACTCGTAGGTCGTAACCTTGCGGTTGAGGGCGTCGAACACGCGCCGCAAACCGGCAAACACGCCTTTCATGCGCTCGGTCGTCTGCTTGCCCATCTCGGCATCGTCCATGAAGTACTTCCATTCCACGGCCGGAACCAGGATCTCGGCGTTGGGGAAGGCGGGCTTGTTGTCGGCGGTGATGAGGCCGTTGATATGGTCGCCATGGAAATGCGAGATAATGACGGTGTCGACCTGGTTGCGATCGATACCCGACGCCTTGAGGTTGCCGTGGAACTGGCCGGCGGCGCCCTTGCTGCGCTCCAAGTTGGCTTCGCCGGTGCCGGTGTCCATCACCACGAGCTTGTTGCCGGTGTTGACGACGATTGGGGTGTAGGGAATGGCGATCATGTCGGGCGCCGACTGCAGGAAGGCGGCGGCCAGACCTTCGTTGACCTCTTGGCGGGACTTGTTGGTGACGAAGTTGTCGGGGAACTTGAAGCGGTTGACGCCGTCGGTGACGACGGTGATCTCGTGGCTGCCGACCTTGTAGCGATACCAGCCCGCATTCTGGGTGCCGGCGGCGGGCATGGCCGCGGATGCGCGCGTGCTGGCAAGCGGGCCGAGCAGAGCCGCGCCTGACGCAGCCACGGTTCCTGCGATGACGCTGCGACGATCGAGGTTGGTCATGCGTTTCCTCCCTGGGCAAGGCAAAAACTCTTGCC
>DATFXD010000028.1:0-2613 GCA_035258605.1 Hyphomicrobiaceae bacterium
CCGGCACCGGCACCGGTGAGCACCAGACACGAGGCCACCTGCGGATCGATATAGAAGCCTGCAAAGCAGTCGCGCAGCTCCTGCATCATTTTGCTGTTCATGGCGTTGCGCAGCTCGGGGCGGTTCATCGTAATGATGCCAACCCGATCGCTGATGGCGACCGCTAAGGTTTGGTAGGACATGTCGGGCGTCGTTCGTCGCAGCCAGGGAGGTTAAAATGAAGTGTGGCGGAGTGGACGAGGCTCGGCAAGCCCAAACCCCGGCCGCGGTGATCGCACTGGAGAGCCCCGGGCAGCCGGAGGTGCGCGGGCTGCTGCGCCAGTCGGATGCCTATCATGCCGAGCTCTATCCCGCCGAGAGCAACCATCTCATTGCCGCCGCCGAGCTCGAACGGGCAAACGTACGCTTCTTGGTGGCCCGCATCGACGGCGCCGCCGTCGGCTGCGGTGCCCTCCTCATCGGCAGCGATGGCGTCGCTGAAATCAAGCGCATGTTTGTGGCACCTGCTGCGCGTCGCCGCCGGCTTGGGCGCGCGCTCTTGTGCGCGCTGGAGGCGGAAGCTGAGGCGGCGGGCGTACGCCAGGTCCGGCTCGAGACCGGGATCCATCAGGCTGAAGCGCTTGCCCTCTATCGCAGTCACGGCTACCGCGAGCGCGGGCCGTTTGGCAGCTACCGGCCCGACCCGCTCTCGACCTTCTTCGAAAAGCCGTTGCCGCAGCGGCCGGCGGCTCAGTAGCGGTAGTGTTCGGACTTGAATGGTCCGTGCTCCGCCACCCCGATGTAGCTCGCCTGCTCGGGGCTGAGCTTGGTGAGCTTGGCGCCGATCTTGTCGAGATGCAGGCGGGCGACCTTCTCATCGAGGTGCTTGGGTAGCGTATAGACCTTGCGCTCGTACTTGCCGGGGTTCCGGAACAGCTCGATCTGCGCCAAGGTCTGATTGGTGAACGACGCCGACATCACGAACGAGGGATGGCCCATGGCGTTGCCGAGGTTGACGAGGCGTCCCTCGGACAAGAGGATGATGCGCTTGCCATCGGCGAAGGTGATCTCGTCGACCTGCGGCTTGATGTTGGTCCACTTCAGGTTGCGCAAGGATGCAACCTGGATCTCGTTGTCGAAGTGACCGATGTTGGCGACGATGGCCCGGTCCTTCATGGCCCGCATGTGCTCGAGGGTAATGACGTCGCGATTGCCGGTGGCGGTGACGAAGATGTCGGCGCGCGGCGCTGCTTCCTCCATGGTGGTGACCTGATAACCCTCCATGGCCGCCTGCAGGGCGCAGATCGGATCGATCTCGGAGACAAGGACGCGGCAGCCGGCCTGGCGCAGCGACGCGGCGGACCCCTTGCCCACATCGCCATAGCCCGCGACCATCGCCACCTTGCCGGCCATCATCACGTCGGTGCCGCGTCGAATACCGTCGACCAGGCTCTCACGGCAGCCGTAGAGATTGTCGAACTTCGACTTGGTGACGGAGTCGTTGACATTGATGGCGGGCCACAGCAGCGTGCCCTGCTTTTGCATGTCATAGAGCCGATGCACGCCGGTGGTGGTCTCCTCCGAGACCCCCCGGATGGCATGGCCGAGCTCGCCAAACCAGCCTTTGGGCTTGTGTTTCAGCGTAGTCTTGATCAGCCGGAACAGGATTTCTTCCTCTTCCGAACCGGGCGTGTCGAGGAACTTTCCGTCCCCCTTTTCTGCACGCACGCCAAGGTGCACGAACAAGGTCGCATCGCCCCCATCATCGAGGATCATGTTCGGCATGCCACCGTCGCCCCACTCGAACAGCTTCAAGGTGTAGTTCCAATAATCCTCTAGGGTTTCGCCCTTGACGGCAAAGACCGGCACGCCGGCGGCCGCCACCGCGGCGGCGGCGTGGTCCTGGGTCGAGTAGATGTTGCACGACACCCAGCGCAGGTCGGCGCCGAGGGACTTCAGGGTTTCGATCAGGACCGCGGTCTGGATGGTCATGTGCAAGGAGCCCGCAATGCGCGCCCCCTTGAGCGGCTGCTCCTTGCCGTATTCGGCACGCGTCGCCATCAGGCCGGGCATTTCGGTTTCGGCGATGGAGATTTCTTTGCGACCCCAATCGGCCAAGCCGACGTCCTTGACGATGTAATCCTGCGCCATCCTGTCACCTAAAACGTTGGAAATTGCCGCCCGTGGCCGCGCCCGTGGCTGGCTCCTTAGACCACCCTTCCTGGTCGAAATAAAGATATAAAGAACTCGTTATATGCGTCAGGATGACACAGCATTCCCCAGCGAAAAGCGGCCCCAAAGCCGTGAGGCAGAGCTGCTGCCACCGGAAGATCTGGGACGCTCTTTGGGCTGCGGCCCGGCGCCGGGCTCACCCTGGCCTGCGCTGGGCGGCCTCTGAAGTGCCTTCGCCCGGCTCGCCCCATTTTAGGGCTACCAGGTTGCCGCCGGTGAGGGCGTCACTTCTCTTCGCCGAACCCCGCCTCGATCAGGGCTACCAGCGCCTCGATGGCTTCCGGCCCTTCCGGTCCTTCGGCTTCCAGCACGATCACCGTTCCGGGGCCGGCGGCCAGCATCATCAGCCCCATGATCGAGGTGCCGTCCACCGTGTTGCCATCGCGCATGACGCGGACGTCC
>DATFXD010000029.1:0-10477 GCA_035258605.1 Hyphomicrobiaceae bacterium
TTAGCTGAGCCGCCAGCACCTACCGCCCTGAAGGACGCCGTCGGGCAGAAAAACGAGGAGATGCGCCTCGGGACGCGCGAGATTTTCGTGCACTATGTCGATGGCATTGGCGCCTCCAAGCTGAAAATTCCGGCCGCGCGCGGCGGCACCGCCCGCAATCTCAACACGATCGCCAAGCTGGTCGCCATGGCGGGCGAAACCACCCGCTGAGCCAGGCATCGCCTGCGCCCGGGAGCAAGGTACCTCCAGCCCGGCAGGCGGCAAACGCCGGTGGACGGGAACCGTGGCCGGTCGATGCCATCGGCCGGCCCCGAAGCCAGGCGCGCGCGCCCCATGCTCATCGGCCATGGCGCGTGCCGTCTCGCCGCGCGCTCGTCGAGGGCAATGGTCGTAGGCCTTGAGCGCGTTGCTGCAAGACCGCCGGAGAGCTCACGGGCGCGGCACCAGCGGCGCGCGCCGCGGTCGAGGGGCGGGCCGAGCTTGCGGCGGGCCGCCGCAGCGCCGCGAGCTCACGCCGCGGCCGCTGGGGGCGACGCTGCAGCCTAACGATCATGGTGCCGATGATGCCGAGGTTGAGAACGCCGGCCAGGCCCGCCAGCAGAAACGACGAGACATAGCTGAGCGACAGATCAAACAGCAGCCCGCCGGCGTAGGCGCCGGCTCCCATGCCGGCCCAGGCGACGAGCATGACCACACCAATCGCCGCGCCGAAGCGGGTGGCAGGAACCGCGTCGCGGACGCAAAGGACGAGGCAGGTCATATTACCTGCAAACCCGAACCCGAACACAGCGGAGAGCGCCAGTGCCGAGGCGTTGCCGCCCACCCACGGGTAGGCGACGACGCACACGGTCTGGATCGCGGATGCCAGCGCATAGCTCGGCAGATTGCCGATGCGGTCGGCAATGAGGCCGAAGCAAATACGACCGACCGTGCCCGCCAGCATGGCGATCAGGAGACTGGTCGCACCGATTGCGGCCGAGCCGCAGATCGTGCCCACAAAGCTCGCAAGGTGGACCAGCGGTACACCCATGCAGACGCAGCACAGGAAGGCCGCGGCGGAAAGCGCCACCAGGCGCCAGCCGACACGATCAGCGCCGTTGACGGCAGTGGGCGCAGCGCCGGTCGCGCTAAGCGCCTGCTTGGGGCGACTGACCTGGGGCAAGGTCAGCGCCAGGGCGATCAGCGTCACCGCCGCGAGCATCAAAAAGGCGGCACGCCAGCCGAGATCATCGATCAGGAGGTTGCCGACAAATGGCATCAGGCCCTGCCCCAGGGCGCCACCAGCGGTGACAATGCCGATCGCGAGCCCGCGGCGGCGATCAAAGCGTTCGCCAACCGCGGCGAGGAGCGGCGCGTAGAGCACGGCAAAGCCGAAACCGGCAAACACCAGATTGGCGACATAGAGCTGCCACAGCGTCTCGACGGCAGCCATCGCCAACAGTCCGAGCGTCATGCCAACTGCGCCGGTCACAAGCAGAATGCGCATAGGGATCCGATCCGAAGCCCGGCCCCACAACCATCCGCCGATCGCCATGCCGGCCGTGGCCGCGGCGTAGGCCGCACTCAGTTCGCCGCGCGACCAAGCGAACTCGGCCTCGAGCGGCCGCATGAACACCGCTGGCAGCGCGAGGGCGCCGAAACCCAGTGCCATGGCCACCGTCGCGCCGACGACCACCAGGCTGGCACGGGTTGGATCGCCAGCGGCTGCGGAGATGAGCGGCGCTGCCTGGTCGGCGACCGGTTCCGTCAAGCGCGCATGCATGCGGGATCTCGTTGGCTGATGGTGAAGCACGATGCGGGTGGTCGGGGCGGCGCTAGGCCGACCCGCCCCCCTGCGCCAGGCAAAGCCGGCTAGGCGGCCTTGACCGCGACCTTTGGTTCGCTCGCCACGCTCAGCGCGCGATCGAGATCGGCGATGATGTCGTCGATATGCTCGATGCCGATCGACAGTCGCACATAGCCGGGGGTGACGCCGCTCGCCAACTGTTCGGACGCCTTCAGCTGCGAATGCGTGGTAGAGGCCGGATGGATCGCCAGTGAACGCACGTCGCCGATGTTGGCGACGTGGTAGAAGAGCTCGAGCGCATCGATGAAGCGCGCGCCGGCCTCGCGCCCTGCCCTGAGCTCGAAACCGACAAGCCCGCCGTGACCGCCGCGCAGGTAGGTGTTGGCGCGGCGCCGCTGCTCGGGATCGGCGTGCAGACCGGGGTAGATGACGCTGGCGACGGCGGGATGGCGCTGCAAATGCTGGGCGACGGCGGCGGCGTTGCGACACTGCTCGCGCATCCTCAGCGGCAAGGTCTCCAGGCCCTGGATGAACTGGAAGGCGTTGAACGGGCTCATGCAGCTGCCGGTGTCGCGCAGCAACACGACGCGCGCCCGGATGATGTAGGCGATGGGTCCAAGGGGTTTCACCGCCTCGGTCCACACCGCGCCGTGATAGCTGGGATCGGGCTCGTTGAGTGTCGGGCTGCGGTCGGCGTGCGCCGCCCAATCAAAATTGCCGCCGTCGACGATGATGCCGCCGATCGAGGTACCATGGCCGCCGATGTACTTGGTGGTCGAGTGCACGACCACGGCGGCGCCGTGCTCGAGGGGTTTGGCGATCAGCACCGCCGCCGTGTTGTCCATGATCAGCGGCACGCCGAAGCTACGGCCGATGGCCGCGACCTCGGCCATCGGGAACACGGTGAGCTTTGGATTGGGCAGCGTCTCGGCATAATAGGCCCGCGTGCGCGCGTCGGTGGCCCGGCGGAACGCCTCCGGGTCGGCCGGGTCGACGAAGCGCACATGGATGCCCATTGCCGGCAGGGTGTTGGCGAACAGGTTCCAGGTGCCACCGTAAAGATCCGTCGAGCTCACCACATTGTCGCCCGGTCGGCACAAATTTTGGATGGCCATGGCCGACGCGGCCTGACCTGAGCTCACCGCCAACGCCGCCACGCCGCCCTCGAGCGCCGCCACCTTCTGTTCCAGCGCATCGCAGGTAGGGTTCATGATGCGCGAGTAGATGTTGCCGAAGTCCTTGAGCGCGAACAGGTTTGCGGCATGCTCAGTGCTCCGGAACTCGTACGACGTCGTCTGATAGAGGGGCACCGCCACCGCCCCGGTCGCAAAATCGCTGCGCGGGCCGGCATGCAACACCACGGTCTCGGCATGTTTGCTGTTAACGATCATCTCATCGCTCCTTTTGTTTGGCTTTTGGTTTTTCAGGTTTCAATCGCGCGACCACCGCCGGCCGCCGCTTGCCGATCGGCTTTGTTGGCGAGCGGCAGGGTCTTTTCCAGGCGGGCGAGTTCACGATCCTCGGCGCGCTCGGCGACGGCGTAACCCGCACGCGCCGCAAACGCCAACATTGGCCGGTTGCTGACCAGGGTGTCGGCCATCATGCGGCGGATGCCGCGCGCCGCCGCCTGGCGCTCGAGGCGATCGAGCAGGGCGCGGGCGATGCCGGCGCCCTGCCAAGCATCGGCGACCGCAATCGCAAACTCACAGGCGACCGGGTCGCCGCTTGCCACCACGTAACGTGCCTCGCCGATCATCCGTTCACTACCCGCCTCGAACACCTCGGCGAGCAAGGCCAGGTGGCTGTGATAGTCGATCGAGGCAAAGCCATCGGCCACCGTCGCCGGCAGCTCCTCGAGCGAGGTCATAAAGCGCCGGTAGCGGGCCTGGCGCGACAGCGAACGGAAGAAGGCGCGCTGCAGATCGAGGTCTTGCGGCAAGGTCGGGCGGATGGTGACGCGGCTGCCGTCGGCCAGCGCCAGCACGTCGATCAGCTCAACCGGATAGTGGGGAATAGTGTAGATCACCGCGCCGCCTCGCCGTGGCGCGGCACCGGGCGGGCGCGGCCGACATCGGGGTGGGTGATGCCGCAGCACTGGGTGGTGGTTAGAGCCTCGGCTTCCGCCGTGGCGATGTGCTGAGCCATCAGCGCCGACACCTGTGCGGCGTGGGTCACCGGCCCCATGTGACCGGCACCGGCAACCACCGTGAGGCGCGCGGCCGGCAGCAGCTCGGAAAGATGCTGCGCCAGCAAACGGCTTGGCATCGGCGCGTGTTCGCCACGCAGCACGAGCACCGGCAACGACAGTTCCGCCAGGCTGGTCGGCGAGGTTGTTTCCGCCAACAGAGCGTGGAAGTCGAGCGGTGCCTTCGGTAGCCACCGCACCAGCGATTGACGCAGCGCCGGCCGCATCGCCTGCCAGCTACCGGGGCCGTTCCAATAGTCGACGAAGGTGCCGGCCGCAGCCGCATAGTCGCCGGTGATCACGCCGGCGCACACGCGCCGAACGATGCCGGCGATCTCGGCGTGGGCGCGCCGGCCCGACGCACCCAGGCTCCGCAACAAAAAGAAGGCGGAGGGCTCGTAGAGCACCATGCTGGCGATACGTCCGGGTCGCGACAGTGCCACCATCAGCGCAACTGCGCCGCCGTAGGAGTGGCCGACAAGATGCGCTTGGCCGTCGCCGGCGTCGATCAGCTCGAGCGTGCGAAGCGCTTCATCGGCCAGGCGAAAGGCGTGCGCCCCGGACCAAGGATCGGTGCCGTCGCAGCCATAGTGCGCGGGCGCCAGCAGTTGGTGGCGGCCGGCAAGCGCACCGGCGAGCTCGCGCCATTGGGCCGGGCCGGCACCCGAGCAATGTAGGGCAATCACGCGCCGGCGGCGCGTCTGCGCGGGGGCGCAGAGGGTCATGGCGGTCATGACGATAGGCCTTGCGCTCTTGGTTTTTAGAACAAGCCGGCCGCGGCCCGCCCATCCACGGCAAGACCGGTCTTGACGGCATTGGCAATTTGGCCGCGCGAGAGGCCGATGTCGCCGAGCTCGCGGTCGCTGAGTGCGCCCAGATGGGCGATCGCGCCCCGCTGCAGCCGCCACGTGATGTAAGCGCAGTACCAGCCCTTGACGGCGGTGGCGGCCGCGGCCAGCATCGCGCCAACGACCTGCTCGCGCCAAGCGGCGCCTGTTGATGTCGTGCTCATGATCGTCTCCTTCACGGGGTATGGTTTTGGCTGTGTCCGCGGGGGCATGCGCCACCGGCCGACGCCAGCTGACCCCCGCACTATCGTCGAGGGGCGTGGGTGCCAGCGTGTGAGCCGGCGTTGAATCGTCATGCGCGCTGTCGCTTTTTGCCGGCTCGCGCCGGCAACCAACGCTCAAGTCCGCCGCTAGATTGATCGCTGGCGATCGGCGAAGATGGCTGGCGCGCGCTGTCCCGACGGCTAAAGGTTGCGCGTCCTCAACCGCAAGTTGTAGAACCGACGCAGCGGTGGAGCGTGGATTGAGGAAGGCGGGGTCCCGTGGCGAGCCGGCTCAAAGTGTGCGTTCTTGGCGAGTTCAAGGTCGTGCACGACGGTGAGCCGCTGGCGCTTCCTCCGTCACGCAAGACCCGGGCACTGCTTGCCTATCTCGCCGTGGTCGCTCGCCCGCAACGACGCGAGCGGTTGTGCGAGATGTTCTGGGAGGTGCCGGACGACCCTCGCGGTGCGCTGCGTTGGAGCCTGTCGAGGATCCGCCAGGTTGTCGATATTGGCGCGGAGGTTTGCGTCCGCGCCGATCGGAACCTGGTGGCGCTGGATCCGGCGCGATTCGAGTGCGACGCGCATCAAGTCGACGGCGTCACCGCTGAAGAGCTCGCGCGCTGGGACATCCCCCGGCTGGAGGCGCTGGCCAGCGCATTCAAGGGCGGTTTTCTGGAAGACCTCTATCTGCCGGCGTGCCCGGAATTCGAGGCCTGGCGAGTGGCGCACGCCGACGCGGTCGAGGTGCTGCGGCTGCGGCTGCTTCGGTTGCTGGTCGACGGGCTCAAAGATGAGCCGCAACGGGCGCTTGCCTATGCCTACGTCCTCAACGCGCTGGCCCCGGATCGAAGCCTAGCCGCGGAAATCGATGCGCTGGCGGCACGGGCGCGCCAGCTGGCGGCCGGCGCGCAGCCGCAGCTAGCCCCGGCGCGTCCGGCGGCCCGCGCCGCGACGCCGGCACCGGAGCCAGCGCGAATATCCGCCGAGGAGCTGCGCCGGCAGGTGAGCGTACTGGCAGCCGAGATCATGGCGCCGTTGCAGGAGCATGCGGACGAGGACCCGGAGGCCGGCATGGCCGTGATCGGCCCGCTGCTCGAGGCGGCGCGCCGGGAAGTGGAACGCCGCGGCGGCATCGTTCTTAGCGCCACCGATGCCAGTATGGTCGGCATCTTCGGCGCGCGGCTGGCGAGCGAGGATCACGCCTTCCAGGCCTGCGGCGCCGCCCTCGCCATCAAGGCGGCCGTTGGAGACGCCAGGGGTGCGCAGGTCGAGGTTGCGATCGGGCTCGACAGCGGCGAAGCGGTGGTGCGCGCGGTGGGCGACGGCGAGCAAGTCGAGACCCACGGCACGGTGGTGCGCACCGCGCGCCGGCTGGCACAGGCCTTGCGCCGCCATGCCATCGTCTCGACGGCGCGCATGAACGCTACGCTGGCTGGCTATGTCACCACCGCCGGCATCAGCGCCGCCGACTTTGCCGGCGCCCTCCCCGTCGCCGAGTGCCATGAGATCGTCGCGCAAAACCCGGTCAGCTCGCGCTGGCAGCTGCGCCGCGCCCGAGGCCTGGCGCCGCTGACGGGGCGCGCGCGGGAGCTCGCCAGCCTCAACGACGTGTGGCGGCGCGTGCGGGCCGGCGCCGGGCAATGCGTCGGAGTGATCGGTGACGCGGGCATCGGCAAATCGCGACTGGTGTTCGAATTCCTGGCCGCCGCCGGCGCCGAGGCGCGAACGCTCGAAGTCGGTGTGCTTGAATCCGACGCGGTCGCCAGCTTGCACGTTGCCAAAAAGCTGCTGCGCGCCATCGTGGCGAGCGAAGAGGGCGACGATCGGGTGGTGGCCGCCGGCAAGATTGACCGCTGCCTGAGCACGCTGGGCGCCGACCCCGGCTTGACCTCGGCGCTGCTGTTTGCCCTTGACCTTGCACCGGATGATCGCGAGTGGACTTCGTTGCCGCCATCTGAGCACGTCAGGCGCGTGCGCCAGGCGATATCGATCTTATTGTCGTTGATGGCCAACACCCAGCCGCTGATCGTGGTGGTCGAGGATCTCAATTGGATCGACGCCGAAAGCGGCGTGCTGTTGGACCGGCTGATCGACAGCATCGCTTCGCAGCCGATCCTGCTGCTGCTGACGTTCAGGCCGGATTACAGCCATACCTGGAGCTCACGAAGCAACTATGGTCAGCTACGGCTCGACCCGCTGCCCGGCAGCGATGCGGAGGCGTTGCTCGCCGCCCTGCTCGGCGACGACGTGAGCGTTGGCGCGTGCCTGAGCTTCATCGCCGAGCGGACCGACGGCGTGCCGCTGTTCATCGAAGAAACGATCCAGGCGCTGGCGCAAAGCGGAGCCTTGGTCGGCAGGCCCGGTGCCTACGTCGCGGTGAGCGCGATCAGCAGCCTGCGTGTGCCGGCTACGGTGCAGTCGGTGATCGCCGCGCGCATCGACCGACTGGCAGCGCGCGACCGCCGGCTGCTGCAGAACGCAGCCGTGATCGGGCGCGAGCTGCCGTTGGGCGTGCTCGCCTCGGTTTCCGGCCTCGACGAGAAGGCCGCCGCCGAAGGGGTCGAGAGCCTGCAGGGTGCGGGCTTTCTCTATCAATCGCACCTGTTGCCGACGCCGGTGTTCACCTTCAAGCACGCGCTGGTGCAGAAAGTGGCCTACGACAGCCTGGTGCAGAGCGACCGCAAGGCGCTGCATGGGCGGCTGATCGACAGCCTGGAGACGGCTTTTCCACATCTGATCGAGGACCAGGTTGAAAAGCTGAGCGAACATGCCGTGGTTGCCGAACGCTGGGACCGGGCCGAACAGTATCTGCTGCGCTCGGGCAAGCGGGCGCTGCAGCGGTCCTCGCACAACCTGGCGCTGGCTTTCCTGACGCGGGGGCTTGAGATCCTGGGCAAGCGTGCCAAGTCGGCCGAGCGCGATCGGCTGGAACTCGAATACCAAAAGCTCACCGGCCTCGCCTGGATGGCGGCCAAGGGCTGGGGGGCGGCGGAGGTGCTGGCGGCCTATGAGCGGGCGGAGGCCTTGTGCGGGGATCTGGCCGACGACGGGGAGCGCTTTATCGCGCTGCGCGGTCGGGCCCAATACTACATGATCAGCGGCCAGCCGCGCGCGGCGCAGAGCATCAGTCTCAAGTGCGCCGAGATGACGAAGCATACGGCGGATTCGGGCGTGCTGATTGAAACTCACCACATGTTCTGGACCAACAATTTATTCATGGGTGAGTGTCGCGCCGCCGAGCAGCACGCCGAGGCAGCGATCGGCATCTACCACCCCGAACGGCATCACGCGCTGACCTATCAATATTCCGGGCACGATCCCGGCGTCTGCAGCCAGTCAATTGGCGGGCTTGCGGCCTGGCAGCGCGGCGCGCTTGCGCGCGCGCATGAGCGCTGCCACGGCGCACTGGCGCTGGCCGAACGCCTGGCGCATCCACTGACGACGGCGCTGGCCTATTGGGGGTTGGCCTGCCTGGCGATTTTCAACCGCCAGCCGGAAGCGGCCCTCGACTGGGCCAACAAGCAGATCGCGCTGTGCGACGAATATCTGCTGCCGCTGTTGCGGTCGCAAGGTGCGTTCCAGGCCGGATGGGCGCGGGCGCAGCTTGGCGATGTCGCCGCCGGCATCGACCAGATGCAACAGGGCGTCGAAGCCATTCGCGCAACCGGTGCCGAGATGGGGCTGCCGTATTTCCTTGGCCTGTTCGGCGAGACGCTGGCCGCCGCCGGGCAACCCGAGCGGGCACGCGCCGTACTGCGCACTGCAACCGAAAGCGCACGGCACAACGGCACGCATTTTCTGTTGTCCGAAATCTTGTTGACCGAGGCAGAGTTGCTTGACCGGGGCAAGCATGAGGACGTCAAGCTCATCGAAGCGCTGTTTCGCCGCGCCGTCGCGATCGCCACCAGTCAACAGGCGCCATTGCCGGCGCTTCGGGCCGCAACCGGCTGGGCCCGGATGCTCGTGAACCGGGGCCGTCGCGCCGAGGCGTGCGCCATTCTGCAACCACATGCCCAACTGATCGCCGACCTCGCCGGCAGCCGCGACGCGCTGGCGGCAGCCGAGTTGCTGTGACGGCGCGGCGGCGGCGCCATCTTCTTTTACCGCTTTGCCGCAACCGCGGCCGGCACATCACTCGCCATCAAGGTGACGACGCGTGCCCGTTGCGCCACGGCCCTGACCTGCCAGCAGCCGCCGGGCGCCAGCGCGCCGCCGCGATCGAACTTTCATGCTATGCTCGCCGCCAACGGCGAGGACCACCGCCGTCGCCGCCATGTCCCGGGGGAGGGATCACATGACACGCTGCGCCGCCTCCACGCCGCTTATCGCAACGGTGCTGCTGCTGGCACCGCAGCTGGCGACAGCGCAATCGGCGCCGCGGTGGCCCGCCGGTGACGAACTGGGAATGGCCAACACCTTGGGGAGCACCACCTGGAAGCGCTGTGCTCCGCATCTGGCCAATCCCAAGGCCAAGGCCTACGAGCTGTCGTATCTGCGCTCCAACACCATGCCGCAGTCGCCGTTCGGTACGCCGCTGATCGACAAGTACCGGCCCACGGTCGGCATTCCCGGCACCATGCACGCCTTCAACGGCGAGGAGACGATCAGCGGCGAGCCCGGCGCCCAGGGCACCCAAATGGATGCGATCGGCCATTTTGCGGTGCTGCCGCAGAAATGGGACGGCAACAGCCCGTTTCCCGCCGACGCCGCCAAATACTACGGCGGCTTCAGCCAAAGCGAGGTGAAGCCGACGCCGGACTCCCCGTTGCTGAAGCTTGGGATCGAAAAGGTGCCGCCGATCGTCACCACCGCCGTGCTGCTCGACGCCAAGGCCTATCTCGGCAAGGGCAAGGCCATGCAGCCTGGGCAGCTGGTGAAGGCTGCCGATATCGAAGCCATGCTAAAGGCGCAAGGGCTCGGCAAGCGCGGCCTGCGGCCCGGCGACGTGCTCTACATCTATACCGGCTGGGGCGATAACTGGAAGGATCCCGACACCGAGAAGTTCTACTACACCAAGGGCCCCGGACTCGCGTACGACGCCGCAAAATATATCGAGAAGAAGCAAGTGGTTCTGGTCGCCCTCGACAATCCGTTCACCGATCCCGTTGCCGACGGCTTCCTGGCCGGCAAGGCGCCACCCCCAGAGGGCGCACCGGATGGCTTGCCGTTCGTCATTCACCACTACAATCTGGCGCACTCCGGCATTCACCAGATCCAGAACGCACGGCTCGGCGATCTCGCCAAGGACAAGGTCTGGGTGTCGTGCACCATGATCCTGCCGCTGCGCGCGCAAGGTGCGGCCGGTTCGCCGGTGCGGCCGGTGTCGATCGGGGCGCCCTCGAAATAAGCATTGGCGCGGGCCGGCGGCAGACGTGGGAGCAAATCTAGAACCAACCAGCCGTCCCGCAGCCAGCGGTCGTCACGCCGGTTGAAGCCGCGCACGCGGCAGCGGCGG
>DATFXD010000030.1:0-44952 GCA_035258605.1 Hyphomicrobiaceae bacterium
CGCCAATTCGACTTCGCCGGCCTCGTTGACCGCGGCCACGGTGGCATCGAGCTGCCCGAGTAGGCAAACGCGGCCATCGTGGCCAAAGCGAATGCGATCGCCGGCCACCAGGCGCTTGCTCGGCCGGGCAAAAGCGAGCCATCGGCTGCTGTCGAGGCGTTTGTGTAAATTGAAGGCAACCGTTGCGCGCTGCTCGCCACGCCGGCGTTCACCGGTCAGCGCCGCGCGAATGACGCGGGTATCATTGAGGACCAACGCATCGCCCGGGCATAGCCACTGCGGCAGCGCGCGCACAACGCTATCGACCAAGGCCGCCTCCGCGCCAGCGCCTGCGCCGGGCTCGCCGCTGGCCGCCGCCTCCGGACGCACGATCAGGAGCCGCGCCGCATCACGCGGGCACGCCGGCTCCAGTGCGATCAAGTCCGGGGGGAGCTCGAAGTCGAAGAGTTCGCTCCGCATCACGCCACCTCTAGGCCGCCGCCAGCCCGTGGCCCCTTGCGTTGCGCCGAAGCTTTGGGGCACGAGGGGCGCAAGCCCAAACCTGCTGCCCCAGGGCGCGAGCACGGAGGCGTTGCGCTTGCGCGCGCCGTGGGCACGGCGGCGGCGGCTCAGCCTTTGACGTCTTTAACGTCCGCCGCCACCCGCAGGGTGCGAATCCGATCCGGCTTTTTCACCGGCTCGCCGCGCTCGAGCTTGTCGACGTTTTCCATGCCCGCCAGCACCTTGCCCCAGACCGTGTATTTTTTGTCCAGGAAGGTGGCATCGTCGAAGCAAATGAAGAACTGGCTGTTGGCGCTATCGGGCCGGTCGGCCCGCGCCATCGAGCAGGTGCCGCGCACATGCTTCTCGGCGTTGAATTCGGCCACAAGGTCGGGATAGTTCGATCCGCCCGTGCCGGTGCCCTCGGGGCAGCCGGTCTGCGCCATGAAACCGTCGATCACACGGTGAAAGGCGACATCATCGTAGAAGCCTTCGCGCGTCAGCCGTTTGATGCGCTCAACATGCTTGGGCGCCAGATCGGGGCGCAGCCCGATCACCACCTGGCCCTTGCTCGTCTCCATGATCAGTGTGTTTTCAGGGTCTTTTTTGGGTTGCATGCGCTACTCCGTTGGATAGCCGCCGCTGCCGCACGTCGCCGGGGCGGCAATGTCATTTCTTGTCGGCCAGCAGGTAGACTTTCTGCATTTTGTCGGGTTGTGGCGGAGGCTCGCCGCGCGCGATCTTGTCGACATTCTCCATGCCGGCGACCACCTCGCCCCACAGCGTGTATTGCCCGGTGAGCTGCCGGCAGCCGTCGCCGAAGCAGATGAAGAATTGGCTATTGGCACTGTTGGGATTGCTGGTGCGCGCCGCCCCGACGCTGCCGCGTTTGAATGGCTCCTGGCTGAACTCCGCCGGCAAATTCGGCAGCTTTGAGCCGCCGCTACCGGTTCCCGTCGGATCACCGGTTTGGGCCATGAACCCGGCGATGACGCGATGGAAAACGATGCCATCATAGAAGCCCTGCTTGGCCAGCTGTTTGACCTGAGCCACGTGCTTGGGCGCCAAGTCGGGCCGCAGCTTGATGCGCACCGGGCCCTTGCTGGTTTCGATCACCAGCGTGTTCTGTGGATCCTCGGTCTGGGCCTCGACCAGCGAAACCGAAGCGAAGAGTAACAGGGCAAGGCTCAACAACAAGCGGATCACGGCAGGCTCCCGTTCGTGGTTTTGGGGGGTCAAGGCTTCGCTTGACGGCGCTGCCGACTGACCCCGCCGGTGTGGCCCTTCTAGGGCAGGTTCGCGCCCGATGGAACCACTTTGCGCGGGGCGCGCGCGGGCCGGAGGGCTCCCTAGGGGGTGCGGCTCCCGGACCCAGCAGCGGCGCGGGCCAAGCTTGCACGCCCTGCTTGCGGTGGCGCCTCAGGCCTTGTTTTTTTGCGCCGCCTTGGCCCGCAGCTTGCGCGCCACTTGGGCGGACACGAATTTGGAGATATCGCCGCCCATCAGCGCGATCTGGCGCACCAACGTGCCCGTGATGTGGCGCACCTGCGGACTGGCCGGCAGCAAGACCGTGGCGATGCCCGGTGCCATGCTGCCATTCATTCCCGCCATCTGCATCTCGTAGTCAAAGTCGGTGGCGTCGCGCACCCCGCGGAAGATCACGGTGGCGCCGGCCGCGGCCGCGGCATCAACGGTCAGGTTGTCAAAGGTGATGATTTCGATTTTGCAGCCGCTGGCCTTGACGATGGCGGCGGTCTCGACCTTCAGCAACTCGATCCGCTCCGCCGTCGAGAACAGCGGCGTCTTGCCGGGATGCACGCCGATGCCGATCACCAGCGTGTCGACCATGCGGGCGGCGCGCTCGATCACGTCGCGATGCCCATTGGTGACGGGGTCGAACGAGCCCGAGGTAAAGCCGATCCGCTTCATGCCCCTTCCCCGCCGAGCGTCCAACCGCAACCTGGTTGCCGCCAACCACTTGTCATGGGCGTCGCATGCTCGCCAACAGGGCGCCGCCCAGCAGTAACAGCACTCCGGCAACGCCGTCGAACAACCGCAACCGCACCACGCTCATGGTCGTGCGTGCACGGGCAATCGCCAGGGTGTAGCCGACATCGACCGCCGCCAACACCAGCACGAACAGCACGGCCAGCACCGTGAGCTGGTGCACCGCCTCGGCCCCGGGATCGATGAACTGCGGCAGAAAGGCGCCGAGGAACAGCATGACTTTTGGGTTCGACAGGCTCACCAGCAGGCCCTGCACGTAGCAATTGCCGCCCGAGGCGGCGGACACGCTCGCCGGCGTTCGACCCTGCTTGAAGAAATGTGCGAGCTGCCGGGCACCGAGATAGACCAGATACAGGGCCCCGAGCCAACGCAGGACATCAAACCATTCCGACATGAACACCATCACCGAACTCATGCCGGTGGCGGCGGCGGCCACCAGCAATGCCAGACCGGTGGTGGTGCCGGCCAAGGTGTAGAGACCTGCGCGGAGCCCGGTGCGCAAGGTGTTGGCAATGATCAGCGACATATTGGGGCCGGGCGTCAGACCCAACAGGATGCAAGCGGCGATAAAGGCCAGCAGCAGTTCGGTACTCATAGCGGGGTCTTTCCTGGATGGGCGAGCCGCGGCAAAGACCTAACGCCAAGCCGCGGCACCAGCAAGGGCAGCTCGCCGGCTGCCTCACGTAAAGTTCATGCCGCTCACTCGTCGCAGCGATGAGCCGAAACCGACGCCAACGCGTATGCTGTAGGCGGAACGTTTAGCGAGGGAGGGAACCATGCAAATTCTGCCTACCATTGCCATCATCGCCACCGCCGTCGTGACGCTGACCGTCGCCGTCCGCGCCGGCGGCGACAAGGTTGCCTTTCCGGAGAATTACGCCAAGGGCGTGCTCTACACCACCGTCGATCGTGCCGACAACAAGCAATATCGCGAGCTCTATGCCACCTCCGAGGCGATCGCAGCCCTGAAGGCCGGACAACCGATGCCGAGTGGCACCGTGCTCACCCTGGTGCAGCACAAGGCCAAGCTCGATGGCAATGGCAACCCAGAAAAGGACGGCAATGGCCGCTTCATCAAGGGCGAGCTGATTGGCTATGCGGTGATGGAGAAACGGACCGGGTGGGGCAGCGAATATGCCGACGACGTGCGCAATGGCGAGTGGGAATATCAGGTGTTCACGGCAGACAAGACGGTCAACGACAAGGCCAATCTCAAAACCTGCTTCACTTGCCACAAGCCCCTCGACAAGCAGGATTTTGTGTTCTCCTACCAAGCCATCAAGGACGCGAAATAGCCCAACCGCCAAGACGCCGCGGGGCCGCGGGCGGCCCCGCGCCCGCCGGCCAAACACGCTGGCTAGCGCGCGGCAGCTTTTTAATTGATCGGCTCCGCCTCACCGCCGCCGTTGCCCTGTTCGCCGTTGCCGTCCTCGCTGATGCGTTCCACCGACACCACTTTCTCGTCCTCGTCGGTGCGGAAGATGCGCACGCCCTGCACGTTGCGTCCGGCGATGCGGACATCATCGATCGGACAGCGGATCAGCTTGCCGCCATCGGTGACCAGCATGATCTGGTCGCTGTCCTCGACCGGGAACGAGGCAACCAGCCGGCCGTTGCGCTCGTTGACGATCATGGCGGTGATGCCTTTGCCGCCGCGACCGGAGATGCGGTATTCGTAGGACGAGGAGCGCTTGCCGAAGCCGCGCTCCGACACCGTCAACACGAACTGCTCCCGCGCCCCGAGCTCGGCGTAGCGTTCCGGGCTCAAATCCACGGCCTCCTCGCCTTCTTCCGCCTCGACCTCACCGGCCGCCTCGATGCCACCATCGGCGAGCTCGGCGCCCTGGGCGCGGCGCACCGCAAGCGCCTGCTTGATGTAGGCGGCGCGCTCACCAGGGCTGGCCTCGACGTGACGCAGGATCGCCATCGAGATCACCTCATCCCCGTCCTCGAGGCGAATGCCGCGCACACCCGAGGAATCGCGTCCCTTGAACAACCGCACGTCATCGACCGGGAAGCGGATGCAGCGCCCACCCGCCGTGGTCAGCAGCACATTGTCCGACGGTGTGCAGATGGCGACCCGCACGATGCGATCGCCGTCTTCGAGTTTCATGGCGATCTTGCCGTTGCGGTTGATGTTCTCGAAATCGGCAAGGCTGTTGCGGCGTACGCTGCCCGTTCTGGTGGCAAACATCAGCTCGAGGCTGGCCCAGGTCTTATCCTCTTCCGGCAGCGGCAGGATCGAGGTGATGCTTTCGCCCTCACTGAGCGGCAGCAGATTGACGAGCGCCTTGCCGACCGATTGCGGCGTGGCCGCCGGTAACCGCCACACCTTCATGCGATAGACCATGCCACGCGAGGAGAAGAACAATACCGGGGTGTGGGTCGAGGCAATGAAGATCTGGGTGACCACGTCCTCCTCGCGCGTCGACATGCCGGCCCGGCCCTTGCCGCCGCGCCGTTGCGCGCGATAGGTGGAGAGCGGCACGCGCTTGATGTAGCCGCGGTGGCTGACCGTCACCACCACGTCCTCGCGCTGGATCAGATCCTCGTCCTCGAGCTCGCCTTCCATTTCGACGATCTCGGTTAGCCGCGGGGTGGCGAACTCCGCCTTGATGGCGCTGAGCTCTTGCTTGATCAGGTCCACAATGCGGGCGCGCGAGCCCAGGATCTGCAAGTACTCCTTGATTTCCTCGCCCAGCTTTTTCAGCTCGTCGCCGATCTCGTCGCGGCCAAGCGCGGTCAGACGCTGCAGGCGCAGATCGAGGATGGCGCGCGCCTGCTCCTCGCTCAAGCGAAGGCTGCCTTGCGCGGTCAGCCGATGGCGCGGGTCGGCGATCAAATCGACCAGCGGCCCGATGTCCTTGGCCGGCCAATCGCGCGCCATCATGGCCTCGCGGGCCTCGGCCGGACTGGGTGCAGTGCGAATCAGCCGGATCATCTCATCGATATTGGCAACGGCGACGGCCAGGCCCACCAACACGTGGGCGCGATCGCGCGACTTGCCGAGCAGATACTTGGTGCGCCGGGACACCACCTCCTCGCGGAACGCGGTGAAGGCGGCGATCAAATCCTTGAGATTGAGCTGTTCCGGTCGGCCACCATTGATGGCCAGCATGTTGGCGCCGAACGTGGTCTGCAGATCGGAGAAGCGCCACAGCTGGTTCAACACCACGTCGGCCACCGCATCGCGCTTGAGCTCGATGACGATACGCATGCCCTCGCGGCTCGATTCGTCCCAAAGATCGGAAATGCCTTCGATCCGCTTTTCGCGGACCTGCTCGGCAATCTTCTCGATCAGAACGCGCTTGTTGACCTGATAGGGAATGGCGGTGACCACCAGCGCCTCGCGATCCTTGCGGATCTCCTCGACCTGGACCTTGGCGCGCATCACGATCGAGCCACGACCCTTGTGATAAGCGGCCAGGATGCCGGCGCGGCCAAGGATCAGCCCACCAGTGGGAAAATCCGGACCCGGGATCAACTGGCAGAGCTCCTCCAAGGTGAGCTCCGGATTGTCGAGCTGGGCGATGCAGGCGTCGATCACCTCACCCAGATTGTGCGGCGGGATGTTGGTCGCCATGCCGACCGCGATGCCGCCCGAACCATTGATCAGCAGGTTTGGAAACTTGGCCGGCAGCACGGTCGGTTCGCTGAGCGAGCCGTCATAGTTGTCGCGAAAGTCGACAGTTTCCTTGTCGAGGTCATCGAGCAAGCTGCCGGCGACCTTGGTCAGCCGGCACTCGGTATAGCGTTCGGCCGCCGGCGGATCGCCGTCGTTGGAGCCGAAATTGCCCTGACCGTCGACCAGGGTGAGGCGCATGGAAAACTCCTGCGCCATGCGCACCAAAGCCTCATAGATCGGAGCATTGCCGTGCGGGTGATACTTACCCATCACCTCGCCCACGACCCGGGCGCTCTTGACAAACTTCTTGTTCCACTCGAGCCCCAGCTCGTGCATGCCGAACAGAATGCGCCGATGCACCGGCTTGAGGCCGTCGCGCACGTCGGGCAGCGCGCGGCTCACGATCACGCTCATGGCGTAATCGAGGTAGGAGCGCTTCATCTCGTCCGTGATCGAGACCGGCCGGATGTCCGGCGGGCCCTTGTCACCGGGCGCGGCTTTGTCGTGATCCGCCACGGGGGAACTGCCTCTTGCTGGTGCTGAAACTGGGAGCGAACAGTTGACCGATCAGGCCCCGCGCATGCGTGACAGCCTGCCCGGAACCCTGCGAGCTTTGCGTGCACCTTGATAGCGCAGCCGGCAGCCTGGAGCAACCGCAGCCTGGCCATCAGGCGTGCATATTTTATCATTCCAAAACAATGCACTAGGTCGCCATTGCGACAGCATCCTGCATCGCCATCGGCGGCAACGGCTGGTGCCCCGCCGGAGGCTGTGGTCAGGTGTGTGCCACCGCCCATCGATTGCCCGCTGGCGCCGTTCTTAAGGATCGCCCTTGGACCCCGCCCTCATTGCCTATCTGCTCGGTGTTCTGGCCTTAATCGCGGGCGCTATGGCCATTGTGGGGGAGCCGTTGGGCCGGTTTACGCTCGCCGGCATGCCGCTGGCGGACGCGATCAATCGCCGCCTGCTGCGCTTGATCGGCGTCCTGGTCTTGAGCGGCGGCGTCGCCCTCCTTTGCCGCAGCCGCTGGGCGTCGCCGTTCTTCATCCTGAGCACGCTTATTGAGACTGGATATCTACTCTATGCCTCGCGTGTGCTGCCGGCGCTGGAGATGGACGCCGCCGATAGCCGCCGCCGCACCATCATGGCGATCTATATCACCGCCGCTGTCACCGCTGTGGTGCTGTGGCTGGAAGGCCGCGGGGTCTTGACCTAGGGCGGGCGCCGACTGGGGCGTGCCCTGGGCTCGGCATCCTCGACCGCCGCGCAGGTCTTTTGCCTCCATGGGCGCGAGCCGAACCCCGCAGCAGACAGCCTCAGTGCCACCAGCCATGACGTTGACGCCTGCAGCAGCGCAGCGCGGTCACATCGGCCACTTGCATCAACGGAAACGAGCCCGCCCAGCCGCTAGAACGGGATTTCGTCGTCGATCGGCTTGTCAAAATTGGCCTTGCTGGCCGCAGACCCGCCACGCCTGGCGCCGCCGCCATTGCCGGTGCTTGCCGCGGCCGGGTAATCACCGAAGTCCTCATCCGACGCGCCCATGCTCGCGCCGCCGCCGCGGCTGTCGAGCATGGTCAAGGTACTGTTGAACCCTTGCAGGACCACTTCTGTGGAATAACGATCCTGACCGTCCTGGCCTTGCCACTTGCGGGTCTGCAGCTGACCTTCGATATAAACCTTGGCCCCCTTCTTGAGGTACTGCTCGGCCACCCGACAGAGGCCCTCGTTGAAGATCACCACGGTGTGCCACTCCGTCTTCTCACGGCGCTCGCCGGTCGCCTTGTCGCGCCAGCTCTCCGTGGTCGCAACCCGCAGATTGGCAATCGGACGGCCGTCCTGGGTGCGGCGGATCTCGGGATCCCTGCCGAGATTGCCGATGAGGATCACTTTATTGACGGAACCGGCCATAAAACGCTCCTTCTGCGACCTGTCTGTGCCCGCCACCTAAGCAGGCGTCCCAGTCTGCCGCCGGGCGAACCTGTTTCACGCGCCCCAGCAGCCCGAATCAACTAACGACGATACCCGCTCGCGGACCGTTGCGGGCATGGCCCAAGTTGCTTGTCCACGTCCTTGTAGCCCACGCATCCCGGCATCCTCGGCGTGCACGAACCACCATTGTTCTCTTTATGTTCCAATGTAGGTGCGATCGACGTCGGGCGCAAGGGGGAAGCCTGCGCGCTCGTGCCACGGCCGACCCACGGGGCACGCTCGCTGTTCCCCGTTTTGTGGCGAATCGCAACGATGATAGCCGTGAGCTAAGGCCCGCCCTGCGCGGTCCCGGGTGGAAGTGGGCGCTGGTGGGCCATGCGGCAAGTTGCGGGCTGGAATAGGTTTGTCTGCGTCATCGCGGCTGCGGGCGCCACGTTCCTGACGGGTGCCTGTACGCATGAGCGGTTCGGCCCCGTCAGCCAGCACTACGTGGACTTCCACACCCAACCGCCGCGCAACAACACGGTTTACGTGTGCCACGCCTATGGCTGCCAAATGCAGACCCGATTCCGGTTCGAAGACACCGACATCGAGGCGCTCAGAACCTTGATGGCCAAAACCCGCAAGGCCGATACCCCCTACGAAGAACGGCGCGCCGTGGCCTATGCCATCGGCTGGATGGAGCGACGGACCGGGGACGTGATCGGCACCAGTGCCGACCGTCCCGGCATGGAATTTGGCGCCAGCGGCGACCCGACCCAGCAGGATTGCGTCGACGAGGCGACCAACACCACGAGCTACATGCTCATCCTCGAACGCAACGGTCTGCTCAAGCACCACACCGTCGGCACGCCGTTCTCCAAGGAGAATTTGTTGCGCGGGGTCGCCGGGTGGCCGCATTGGACCGCCGTCCTCAAGGAAAACGCCACCGGCCAGAAGTGGGCGGTTGACAGCTGGATCTACGCCAACGGCGAAAACCCGGCCATTGTCGAAGCCGAGAAATGGTACATCTCGAGCCTCGACCAGCTCCCGAAATCGACACACTAGCCTTGGCACTGGGGCGGCTTGGAGAGGCGCGCTCCGCGGCCACCAGCACGCCAGCGCGGGCGTGCTGGACCGCAGCCTTCCCGCATGCGCGCACAAGGCGCGGGCAAGAGTGCCGTTGGGCTCGGCATCGGCATTGCCGACCTCGCGCTTATCAGGCTCGCGATTTGTCGCTGAGGCCACACGGGTTCGCCGGCACCACGGATGGCGCGCCGGTAACGCCCTCATCATCGTGTGCTGCATCTCGCCGGTGCTGTTGCCGCAGGTGGCTCTGGTGTGGGCGATCCACGCCGGCAAGCATCCAGCGCTTGGCTCGCCTCGGGTGCGCTGGCGCCGGAGATCTCCCGCCAGGCGCGATGCCTGGCCCGCGACCGCAAGCGCGCCGATGGCGGCGGCAATGCCGCCATCAACGGCCTCATCATCGAGGCGCGCGCCCCCAACCGGAACCAGTATTGTGCGTTGGCGCGTGCCCGTCAGCACGTGCTAAGACTGCCGCCAGTCAGCCCGCAGGGAGAACGTCATGACCATCAAGCGTCACGAGCCGTCCAAAATCTACTCCAAGGTGGTCGAGGCCAATGGCTTCGTGTTCACCGCCGGTATTGTTGCTGACGATGTCAAGCAAGACGCCAAGGGCCAGACGCAGCAAATCCTGAAGGAGATCGACCGGCTCTTGCAACTCGGCGGCACCGACAAGTCCAAACTCGTGTCGGCGACGATTTGGGTCACAGACATTCGCAACCGCGATCCCATGAACGAGGCGTGGAACGCCTGGACCGGCGGTCAGAACCTGCCGGGGCGCGCCTGCATCGAGGCGGCACTCGCCGACCCGCGGATGTTGGTCGAGATCGCCGTGGTCGCCGCCAAGTAGCCCACCTCCAAGAATTCCTGACTTGTAGCTGAAGCTTTTCGTTAAGCAGGGATTAACCTGTGACGGAAATGCAGCGGCGCGCGCGCAAAAGCATGCCTTACGATCCTTCGGCCGGAGCGGAATCGAGCAGCCTTCGTTAAAGGCTTTGGCAACGGTCATGAGGAGCAGAGGCGGGAGCCATGAAAGGACTATTGGTAGGTGTCAGTGTCGGTTTGTTGATGGTGCTGGGGGCAGGCGCGTGTGCCGCAGCCCAGGATGGCATGGGGTTGGCAGGCATCCATGATTGGGTGAGGATCGGGTCCAAGACCTGCATGGCCGACCACTTCCACGATGGCCAAGGCAGCGGCCCGACCAAAGCCCAGGCGCAAGCCGCGGCCCAGCGCGCCTGGGAGGATTTTACGGCTTGGGAATACGGCCCGCGCTGGGCGAAGTGGCAGCGCTCGGTGAGCAAGTCGGGCTCCTGCACGGGCAACCGCGGCAACATCAGCTGCAACGTCTCATCGCGGCCGTGCACCTATTGAGGCCGCGCGCCAGCCGTCGGCAAAGGCTCGGGGGCCGCCCCATTAGAACGGATTCCAGGTCGCCCTCGATGTGAAGCGGATGTAGCCGATGTTGGCGCCCAACCTCAGCCCCATGCCGGAGCGGATCGGCGCCATGATGACGGTGCCATTGGTGACAAAGGTGGCACCGACGCCGCCCACCAGATAGGCCGAGCCGTCAATGCCGGTAAAGCTCGAATACACCTGTTCCGGCGACTCCAGGTGGTAGATCAAAAACAGCGTCTTGGAGCCTTCGGCACCGACGTCGGTGCCGAGCGACGGGCCGTGCCAATAAATTTTTTGGCTGCCGCCCGACCGCAAATAGAGCGTTCCTGAGCCATAGCGCACGCCGGCGAGCAGCGCGCCGCCACCCTCGGTGCCCAGCACATAGCCGGCGGGCCGACCGCTGCTCTCGAACAGGTGTTCGATGACGGCCCCGAGATTGGCCGACACCTTGCCGAAGAATCCGGCGCTCGCCGCCATGATCTCGTCGATCGTGTAGCCCTCCTCGTCGGGGCCGAGATTGCCGGGCGGCAAGGGGGCGAGCGAAGCTTGCGGTGGTGGCGCCAGCACGGCCACATCGGCAGTGCCACCGCTCTTGGTCTGTGCTGACCAGCCGCTGGTTTGCGCCGTTTTGCCCGGCGGCGGCGGGCGCGGCGCCCCTGCGGGTGCGGCCGTCGGCGGCGGGGCTGCCGCCATCGGCGGCGGCGGGGCTGCGGGCGGCAGCGGCTTGGCCTCCACCCGAGGCTTGGCCTCAACCGCCTTAGCTTTAGGTTCGGCGGGGGGCGATGCCGGCGGCGGCGACACCGGCGTCGGGGCCAGCATCTGATCGAGCTTGGCCAGTGTATAGCTGGCCTTGGCCTTGATGGTCGCCTGCAGCTCCAGGCTGGCCGCGCCCACTTCCTGGATTTTGGCGCAGTCCTCATCACTGGCGGGCTCGATGCTGCCCAACTGATCGAGCTTCGCCAATAGATCGTTGGCCTGGGCGTTATAGCCGGCGATGCGGTCGTCCTCGACGGCGGCCAGAGCTTTTTCTTCGAAGCCCGCATCGGCCCAGGAGTTGCGATCCTTGAGCTCGCGCATCTTGGCCCTGAGCCGCGGCGCGTTGTCGGCGTTGAGCTTGCGCAAGGCAGCCCCCGCCTGATCGACGGCGCGGCCAAAGTCCTCCTTACTGCAGGAGGCGGCGTGCACACCCGTGATGGCAGCCAGGCTCAATGCCGTACTTACAATGAATTTTGCGTGCCACATGGCGCTTGTTTCCACGGTTTTCCGTCAGGCCCATGATCATTTCTCGCGGCACTTGGGCAAAATATGGCCGGGCGCCGCCTCGGCGGCGGCACTGTGGCCACCTTATCGCGCCCGCACCACTTAAAAATGCGCCAGATGGCGGCCTACGGTTCCGCTCATGCTCGGGGCATGGCAAGCTGAACCATGCTCAAAGATTTGACCATTCCAAGGCTGTCACTGACCGCCGCGCTTTGCCTCTGCGCCCTGATTATGCTGGCGAGCGCCGCCGTGCTGGCGGCGATGGGCCATCCGCTGATCTGCACCTGCGGCTATGTAAAGCTCTGGCACTCCGGGCGCGCCGACCAGGAAACCTCGCAACACCTCACCGACTGGTACACCTACAGTCACGTCCTGCATGGCATTATTTTCTATTGGGTGACCGGGCTCGTCGCCCAGGGCCGCCTCTCGGTTGCCGCCCGTCTGGTGATTGCCACCCTGGTCGAAGCCAGCTGGGAGATCGTCGAGAACACACCCTTGATCATCAACCGCTACCGCACCGCCACCATTGCCCGCGACTACTTTGGCGACAGCATCATCAACTCGACGGCCGATATCGCCACCATGATTATCGGCTTTCTTGTCGCCGCACGGCTGCCCGCCTGGGTTACGGTCGCCCTCCTGATAGGGGTCGAGGTAGCCCTGCTCGTGCTCATACGCGATAACCTGACCCTCAACATCATCATGCTGATCCATCCCTTCGACTGGATCAAAGCCTGGCAGGCGGCGGGATAGGAGCTGTCAGAGATCGAGCACTGCGAGCACCGCCGGCAAGGTCGCGATCGCTCCCTTTTGAGCCGGGGAGACATCGAACCGGCGCTGCGGAAAGGTGATGCTCACCTCGCGCCCGCCGACCTCGAACGCTAGCGCAATTTCGCCCTTGCCGCTGCCCTTCAGCCGCTCCCCCAACACCGCCAGATCGCGACCGCCGGCGGCGGTGAGCGCATTGGCGTCGAGCACCACCTTCAGTCCGCGCTGGATGCCGCTCGCTGCCTCGTTCAGCGACTGCACCGACTGCGCCCGCAGCTTCAAGGCGTCGGCGTCACGCTCACCCTCAACCACCACAATCACGGCGCTGCCCGGTTCCAACAGCTGGCGCGATGCGGCAAGCGTTTCCGAGAATAGCACGGCCTCGAATTGGCCAGTTGGCTCCGAGAACATAGCGAAGGCGAACTTGTTGCCCTTCTGCGATCGTCGCTCGCGTACCGACACCACGATGCCGGCGAGCCGGCCGACGGCGGCGCCGCGTTCGCAGCGCGCCTCGAACTCGGCATAGCTCGATACGCCGAGCCTGGAGAGCGCGCTGGCGTAGGCGTCGAGCGGATGCCCGGACAGGAAGAAACCGACGGCCTCGAACTCCTGCTGCAACCGCTCCATCGGTGTCCACGCCGTGACCGGGCGCATGTCCACCTTGGCCTGGCCCTGATCGCTGCCGCCAAACAGATCGGCGGTCCCTTGCGCGGCGTCGGCAGCAAGGCGGTTGGCGAACGCCAGCAACTGTTCGACGTTGCCAAACACCGCCGCCCGATTGACGTCGAGCGCATCGAAGGCCCCGGCTGCGCTCAGCGTTTCCAGCGCCCGCTTGTTGAGCGCCTTGACGTTGCAGCGCCGGGCAAAGTCGGACAGATCGCGGAACGGCCCGTTGGCTCGGCGCTCCTCGACCAGGCTTTCGATCGCCTGCGAGCCGATATTCTTGAGGGCCGCCAGCGAGTAGCGGATGCTGCGCTGGCCGGCCAGGAAATCGACTTCGGAGGCATTGATGCAAGGCGGTAGAATCGCGATTTGAGCCTTGCTCGCCTCGGCGGTGTACATCGCCAGCTTGTCGGTGTTGCCCATATCGAGGGTCATGGACGCGGCCAGGAATTCCTCGCGGAAATTGGCCTTCATATAGGCGGTTTGATAGCTGACGAGCGCGTAGGCGGCGGCATGGCTCTTGTTGAAACCGTAGCCGGCAAACTTGTCGACCAGCTCGAAGATGTACTCCGCATCCGGACGCTTGACACCGTTGCTCAGGGCGCCATCGACGAAGCGGCTTTTCTGCTGCGCCATCTCGCGCTTGTCTTTCTTGCCCATGGCGCGGCGCAACAGATCGGCCTCGCCCAGCGAGAAGCCGGCCAGCACCTGGGCAATCTGCATCACCTGTTCCTGGTAGATGATGACGCCGTAGGTCTCCTTGAGGATGCCCTCCAGCAGCGGATGCAGGAGCTCCACCGGCTCCTCGCCGTGCTTGCGATTGATGTAGGTCGGGATGTTGTCCATCGGCCCCGGCCGATAGAGTGCCACCATGGCGATGATATCCTCGAAGCGGTCGGGCTTGAGCCGCTTCAGGCTATCGCGCATACCGGTGCCTTCCAGCTGGAACACGCCGACCGTATCCGCCCGCGCCAGCAACTCATAGCTCGGCTTGTCGTCGAGCGGCAGCGCCGCAAGCTCGACATCGATGCCGCGCCCGCGCTTGACCAGGTCCACGGCCTTGCGCAGCACCGTCAAGGTCTTGAGGCCCAGGAAGTCGAACTTGACCAGGCCGGCCGCCTCGACCAGCTTCCAGTTGAACTGGGTGATGGGAAAGCTCGACTTGGGATCGCGATAAAGCGGCACCAACTGTTTGAGCGGCCGGTCGCCGATCACCATGCCGGCGGCGTGCGTCGAGGCGTGCCGGTAAAGTCCCTCGAGCTTCTGCGCGATTTCGAGCAGCCGCGCGGTAACCGGTTCGCGGTCGCGTTCCTCCTGCAGTTTGGGCTCCAACTCGATGGCCTGCGCCAGGGTCACGGGGTTGGCAGGATTGTTGGGGACGAGTTTGCACAACCGATCGATCTGCCCATAAGGCATCTGCAGCACTCGACCGACGTCGCGCAGCACGGCGCGCGCCTGCAGCTTGCCATGGGTGATGATCTGGGCGACGCGGTCGGCGCCGTACTTGCCCTGCACGTAGCGGATCACCTCGTCGCGGCGATCCTGGCAAAAATCGATGTCGAAGTCGGGCATCGACACGCGCTCGGGGTTGAGGAAGCGCTCAAACAGCAAGCCAAAGCGCAAGGGATCAAGATCGGTGATGGTGAGCGCCCAAGCCACCAACGAGCCGGCTCCCGAACCGCGGCCGGGCCCGACCGGGATGCCGTTAGCCTTGGCCCATTTGATGAAGTCGGCGACGATCAGAAAGTAGCCGGGGTATTTCATTTTCGAGATCACATCGACCTCGAACGCCAACCGGTCCAAATAGTCCTGGCGCGTGAACGGCGCCGCCGGTGCGGTGGCGGCAAGCCGCTGCCGCAACCCGGCTTCGGCCTGGGCGCGCAATTCATCGGCCTCGAGCGCCAGCTGCTCGGCTTCCGAGGCACCTTTTTGCGCCACCACGAACTTGGGCAGGATCGGTTTGCGACCCAGCGGGCGAAACGCGCAGCGTTTGGCAATCTCGATGCTGTTGGCGAGCGCCTCCGGCAGGTCGGCGAACAGCGCCGCCATCTCCGCCTCGCTCTTGAAGTAATGTTGGCGCGACAGCCGCCGGCGGTTGTCTTCCATCAGATAGCTGCCCTCGGCGATGCACAGCAGCGCATCGTGTGCTTCATGATCTTCGGGGCAGGCGAAATAAACCTCGTTGGTGGCGACGATCGGCACGGCCTGGGCATAGGCAAGCTCGAGCAGCCCGGGCTCGGTCTTGCTCTCGTGCCCCAAACCGTGGCGCTGCAGTTCGACGTAGAGCCGGTCGCCGAAGAGGGCCTTCAGCGCCATGAGGCGCTCGAGCGCCAGTGCCGGCTGGTCGTCGGCAAGCGCTCGATTGATCGGTCCGTCCGGCCCGCCGGTGAGCGCGATCAGACCATCGGCCTCACCATGTCCAAGCTCGCTCAGTCTGATGCGCGGGCGCTCGTTCTCCGGTGAATCGAGAAAGGCCCGCGAGGACAGCTGCATCAGGTTTTGATAGCCGCGCTCGTTGGCCGCCATCAGTGCAACCGGGCCGCCGGCCCGCCGCCGCGGCGGGAGGGGGGAGGAAGGCAACGGGCGCGGCGCCGCCTCCCCCTCCTGAAACTCCAGCTCCAGGATCGAGCCCACGATCGGCTGCACGCCGGCGGCGGCCAATTTGTCGGAGAATTCGAGGGCGCCGAACAGATTGCCGGTGTCGGTGAGGCCGATCGCCGGAAAACCTTGACTGACCGCCAGTTTGGCGAGCTTAGGTATGGTAATGGCGCCTTCAAGCAGCGAATAGGCGGAGTGCACCTTGAGGTGCACGAACTTAGGGGCCGCGGGCTGGCCATCGCGCAGCCTCGGGTCGCCATTGCGAATCGCAGATGTCATGGACCGCAATGCACAATCTTTGCCACCAACTTGCAATCAAAGACGCTCGCCGCCAGCACCCACCGCCGGGGCTTGTGGATGGACTTGAGGCGGCCGGCGAAAGGCCCGCGCTGACGCCATGGCGGCCAAGGGCCGCAACAAGAGGGGTGGTTAGCGGGCCTGCGACCGCCGCGCCGGCGACGGGTGCTAGCCTTGGCCTCGCGCCACCACCAGGCCGCCCGGTTTAAGGCCAACCATGGAGCCAGTGCGCGAGGTGCTGAGCGGCAACGCGCCGGTGCTGTTGGCGATCGGCGGTCTGTTGATCGGTGTCATCTTTGGCGCCGTCGTCTTCAAGACCAACTACTGCGCCATGGGGTCGCTGTCCGACATCTATAACTTCGGCGATTTCCGCCGCTTCCGCGCCTGGATCCTGGCCGCGGCCACGGCCCTGTTGGGCGCACAGGTCTTGCACGCAATCGGTATCGTTGCCCTCGACCGATCGATGTATCTGGCGCCGACCCTCAATTGGGTCGGCAATACCGCCGGCGGCATCGTGTTTGGCATCGGCATGGTGTTTGCCGGTGGCTGTCCCAGTCGCAATATGGCGCGCGCCGGCGGCGGCGACGTGCGCTCGCTGATCAGCCTCATTATCCTAGGCCTCAGCGCCTTTGCCACCATCGGCGGCGTGTTTGGGCCGCTGCGTGCCTGGCTCGAACGCTCAACAGCCGTCGCGCTGCCGCGGCCGGGGCAAAGCCTCGGCGACGTGTTGGCGGCCGTGCTCGGCACCGCACCCTCACCCGCCAACGCCCTCGCAACGGTCGTGTTGGTGGCAGCCGCGCTCGTCTACTGCGCCAAGGACAAGCGATTTCGCGCTTCGCTGCCGCACCTCGTTTCCGGTTTGCTGGTTGGCGGCTGCGTGGTGGCCGGCTGGGCACTTACTGGGCTCGCCTTCGATGAGTTGGCGCCGCGGCCGCTGGCACCGGTGTCCTTGACCTATGTGCGACCGGCGGGGGACACGCTGGAATGGCTCGAACGCTTCACGGCCGAGCCGATCCCGAGTTTCGGGGTGACAACCGTGCTCGGCGCCATCCTCGGCGCGTTCTTTGCCGCCCTGGCCATGGGTCGGTTCCGGCTGGTCGGGTTTGCCGATACCCGCGACCTCATGCGCAATCTCGCCGGAGCCGTGCTCATGGGTGTGGGCGGCGTGCTGGCGCTCGGTTGCACCGTTGGTCAGGCCATCAGCGGCGTATCGACCTTGGCCGTTGGTTCCTTCCTGACGTTCGCCGCCATCGTGGTTGGGGGTTTTTGGGGATTGCGCCTCCTGGAACGAAGCTTGCTGGATGCGAATTGATTGCTAGTCCCCGCGGTGGGGATGGCATTGCCGCCCAGATTGCACGCAGCGGTGAGCAAAACTTGCACGCGTGTGGGCGATCGCGCCGAGACTGGAGCTTTGCGATGGCTTTGGCTCTACGCCCATTGGTCCCCGCCGGCACGCGCGTGCCGCGCCACCGCGTCCAAATTACTCAAACAGTTCTTAAAGCCGGAAGCCGGGCACGGCTTGTGCCGTGTCGGCGAAGGCAATGCGGCCGTGCGCCAGCATGGCCAAGGGGGATATTGCCAAGCCCAATCGGCACCTCCACTTGACCAAACGTGGCAAGGAGCGAGGGGCCGCAACGACGAGAACGGTGCATCCGCACCACTAGGGCAGGAGCTACGCGAGGAGGCGAAAGGCGAAGGAGCAGCGAGGCAGATTATGGCAAGAGCATGGATATTAGCCGGCGCATTGGTGGCGGCAGCGACCGCGGCCACGGCGCACGATTGGTACCCGATAGAATGTTGTTCCGGTATGGATTGCGCGCCCGTGGACAAGGTTGAGATCATGCCGGTTCAGAGCGCCGGTATCATGGGCAGCTCATCGCCCCCCGACACCATGATGATCACCACCAAGCACGGTACCGTGATCGTTCCTGCTAACTTCCCGCGCCGCGAGTCTCAGGACAATCGCATGCACGCGTGCATCCGTCCCTCGGGCAACGGCGCACGCCTCATTTGTCTGTTCATGCCCCCGCCCTCCTGACGCAAAGCCAGTCCCCGGCCTCCGCCATCACATCACAACGGCCATTGAAGGTGCGGGGGTTGCGCGGGCGGGCGGCTAGCGCCGTGTGGCCTGTCGGGCCTTGCGTGCGGCATAACGCCGATCGCGCTCGGCCTTGCGCTCGGCGGCCTCGGCGGCGTCACGAATGACCTTCTCCACCGCCTCACGCCGCTCGCGCGCTTCGCGCTCGGCCTTCTCGATGGCCTCGCGCTGGGCCCGCTCCTCGGCCTCCTTGGCCTTGCGCTCGGCGCGCTCCTTCTCGCGCGCGTCGCGGGCCTCGGCGATGGCCTTGCGTTCGGCGGCACGCGCCAAGACCGCGGGATCGTCAGCGGCGGGACGCGCCCGGAACTTTTCCAGAATTTGCTGCTTCGCCTTGGCGGCCCGCTCCCGCCGTTCGTTGCGATCCTGGTCCTTGTATTCTCTCATCGCTATTGCTCGACGTCCCTTCTGAAAGGCAATGTGCCGCGGCCACCGCGCAGCCGGTCCGATGCCCGCGACCAGTTCGCGGCTCCAAGTGCCAATGCTGCGCTGTGTCTAGCAGCTTCGTTGTCCTCGGCCAAGTCGGCACCGAGGTGCGCGCGACCCAAGAACCAGCGGGGCGGCGCTCGCCGCCAAAAGATGCGAGGCCTTGCACCTTTCCTGGCCGCAATCGGACACTAGAGGTGACTTCATCACACCGACATCACACCGACGGAGACCCACGCCATGCCACGGCTGATTCTTTATCACGCGGCCCCTTCCCGCTCCTCGATCGTGCACTGGATGCTGGAAGAGCTGGGCCAGCCCTACGAGCTGCAGATGGTGAGCCTGAAGCAAGGGGAGAACCGCCAGCCGGCCTTCCTTGCCATCAATCCCATGGGCAAGCTGCCGACCCTTAAACACGGCGATACGGTCATCACCGAGGCGGCGGCCATCTGTACCTACCTCGCCGATGAGTTTCCGCAGGCCAAGCTCAACATCCCGGTTGGCGATCCGAGGCGTGGTCTCTACCTCAAGTGGCTGTTCTTCGGCCCAAGCTGCGTCGAACCCGCCATTACCGAACGCGCCTTCCCGCGCCAGCAGGAGGCCTCCCGCACCATGCTCGGCTTCGGTGATTTCGACACCGTGGTCGAGGTGCTGGCCAAAGCCGCCGCCGCTGCCGACCCCTATCTGATGGGCAAGGAGTTCACCGCCGCCGACGTCATCATCGGCTCCGGGCTCAGGTGGGGCACCATGTTCAAGCTGCTGCCCGAGCGCGACGAGTTCAAGCCCTACATGACCGCGCTGGCGGCGCGCCCGGCCCTGCAGCGGGCGACCGCCAAGGATGGCGAACTGGCAAAAGCCCAGGACGCCAAAGGCTAGGCGTCGGCCGCCGCGGCTTTCCTCTGCACGCGTTCGTCGAAGCGCGCCACATTGACGACCACGCGCTGATGGGCACCATCGCCGATCAGCTCGCGTTGATCGCGCGCTTCGACCCGGAAACTGATGGTGCGCGCCTCGACCGCGACCACGGTGGCGGTCGCGGTCACCCTTAGTCCCACCGGCGTCGCCGCGAAGTGGCGCACGTCGAGGTGAATGCCAAGGCTCTGATATCCCGATGGCAGCAGATGCTCGACGGCCGCCAGGGCCGCCGCCTCAATGACATTGATCAGCACCGGGGTGGCGAGTACCGCGATGCGGCCCGACCCGACGCGCGGCGCGGTATGCTCCTGGGTCACCAATAGCTCGGCTACGCCGGTCAGCCCAGGTTCGATTGCGGATAGGTCGATCATCGGTGTCGCTCGTCAAGATGGGGCAATGAACCGGGAGAGGCGATCTTAAGGGGCGGCCGTGGCATCGCCAGCGCCGCGCCGGCCAGCATCGCCGCCGCGCCGACGATTTCACCGAGGCCGAGCGGCTCGCCGAAGGCGACGGTCCCGGCAATCAGCGCCACCACGGGGGAGACGAAGGCATAAAGGCCGGCGCGTGGGGCACCCCAGGCGTGTACCAGGCGCAGGTAAATCGTATAGGCGACAAAGGTGCCGAGCACGACCAGGAACAGCAAGCCGAGCAGCGGGGCCGGCGATGCCAGCGCCTTGAAATTGGCCGCCGTGGCCTCACCTGAGGCAAGTGCAAGCAGCGTCAAGCCGACCGCACCAACGATGGCGTGCGCTCCCGTCACCTCGAGGGGTGCCAGCTGCCGCAACAACGGCCGCGAAAGTTGCGAGCCCAGCGCATAGCTGAGGGTGGCGGCAACCACCGCAGCCAGCCCCTGTGCCTCACGCAGCCCCTCCGGCGTTGCACTTCGCTGCCAAAACAGCGCGGTCAGACCGGCGACGCCGAGCACCAGCGCCGCCGCGTGCCGCCAGCGTGCGCGTTCGTCGCCGAACAGAATGGCGAAGCCGTAGAGCGCGACCGGCATCAGCGCCAAATTGACGAGCCCGGCCACGCCGCTCGCAGCGTACTGCATGCCCCAGAACAGCAGCGCGTAGGTGGCGACGTTGTTGAAGAAGCCGGTGACCAGAAGACGCGGCGCCGCTCCGCCGCGGAATGCCAACCAGCTGCCCTTGACAGTGATCACCAGCACCACCGCGACCAACAGGTAACGCGCGGCCGCGAACAAGGCCGGCGGCACGGCGGTGATCCCGGCCTTGATGGCGATCCAGGTGAGGCCCCAAATCATTGCCATGATCGCGAACAGGGCGTAGTCGATCGGCATGGCAGGGTTAAGACCTGGGTGCGGCGCAACGGCCGACACCACTATCAGCATCGGGGTCACTGCGCACCTGGTCGTGGCCTCAATCGCGGCCGGGATTGCGCGCTTCTAGACGGCGATCGTGACTTGAGCCGTGGGCGGCACAAGATTGAAGCCGGCCGCAAGCCGGTTCCAGCCATTGATGGCAACCACCGCCAAGGTCAGGTTCACAATGTCGGTCACCGAGAACTCCGCCCGCACCTCCTCGTAGAGCGCATCCGGGGCGCCCTGCTCCGGCAACAGCGTGAGTGCCTCGGTCCAGGCCAAGGCGGCGCGTTCCCGGTTGCTGAAAAGCGGCGAGTGTCGCCAAGCCTCGAGCAGATAGATCTTCTCCTCGCTAATCCCGGCCGCGCGCGCGTCGCGCGTATGCATGGCAAGGCAGAAGGCACATTTGTTGATTTGCGAAGCGCGAATTTTGACAAGCTCGACGAGCGTCGCTTCAAGGCCGCTGGTGTCGACGGCCGCCTGCAGCTGCAGCATGGCTTTGCGCGCCGCCGGACTGGCCTTGCCGTAGTCGATACGCTTGCATCGGCGATGGTCCCTGGCGTGAGGATCTCCTGACAGTGGCTGGGTACCGGCGCGGGCGCCCCGATTACCCCCGCCCAAAACTTTGGCCGCCGACACCCCGGGTTGCCAAGGATCTGGCGCCGGCGCCGCGGCGCGTCCAGCGGGCCCCGGTCACGTCCGTGTGATCCGGGCCCATACCTCGGGCCGTGAACCTGGGCCGATGAACCTGGCCGGTGAATCTGGGCCAGTGAACCTGGGCCAGTGAACCTGGGCGAGTGAACCTGGGCGAGTGAACCTGGGCCCATCAATGGTCCAGCGAACCCTGGCGCGTGCGCCTCAGCCGATCCGGGCGTCGTACCTCGAGCCGGGCCTGGTGGCCTTGGCATTGGCGGCTGCCACCCCAGGGCACGCGCTGCAGGAGCGCAACACCACCGCCGCCTTTGCCGCCTCAGCTTGCGGGGGCGCATCCGCGCCGGCAGCGACGAGGCGCGGGCTGTGGCTCGCCCCGCTAGTCCTTGGCGCGCTCGACATAGGAGCCGTCATCGGTCGATACCACCACGCGGGTCCCCGCCTGGATGTGCGGCGGTACCATCACGCGCTGGCCATTGGAGAGCACCGCTGGCTTATAGGACGAGGAGGCCGTCTGGCCCTTCACCACCGGATCGGCCTCGACGATTTCGAAGGTCACGCGCGGCGGCAGCTCGATCGCCACCGGCACGCCTTCGTGCAGGCTCAAGGTGACGGGCATGCTTTCTTGCAGGTAGACGGACTGTTCGCCGATCAGATCCTTGGGCACGGTGATCTGATCGTAGCTGTCCGGATCCATGAAGGTGTAGCCGCTGTCGTCTTCGTAAAGGTAGTTATAGGTTTTGTCCTCAAGGTAGGCGCGTTCAACCTGGTCGGTGGTGCGATAGCGCTCGGTAATCTTCACCCCATCGGAAATGCGACGCATGTCGAGATGCGTCACCGGCGTTCCCTTGCCGGGATGGATATTTTCGGCCTTCATCACCACCAACAGCTTGCCATCCACTTCCAGCACGTTGCCTTTGCGCACCGAGCTTGCGATAACCTTCACCACCGTCGATCTCTCCCGATTTGCAGGCTTGGCCGCGTGCGCCCGGAGCGACGGCAGGCTCGCCATGAGTCGTAAAGCTGGCGCTTTCTAGCGGCCTTTTCGAACCTCGCCAAGGAGCAAACGGCTGCCACGCTCGTGCCCAAGTCCCTGGTGGGACCGCGACATCCATGCCGATCGGCGGGGTTTCCTGCTGGCGCGCGGGCGGATCCAATCGGCGATCCGCGCCTGGTTTGCGGATCAGGGTTTCTTGGAGGTCGACACCAGCGTGCTGCAGGTTTCGCCGGGCAATGAAGCCCACCTGCACGCCTTCAGCACCACCCTCATCGACCCGGACGGCAGCCGCCGCACCCTTTATCTCCACACTTCCCCCGAATTTGCCTGCAAGAAGCTGCTGGCCGCCGGCGAGGAGCGAATATTTACCTTGGCGCCGGTGTTCCGCAATCGCGAGCGGGGCCGCCTGCACCATCCCGCGTTCACCATGCTCGAGTGGTATCGGGCCCACGCCTCCTACCACCAGCTGATGCACGATTGCGCCACGCTCATCAGCCTTGCCGCCGAGGCCGCGGACGCGCGCCTGTTGCGACACGGTGCGCTCAGCGCCGATCCGTTCGCCACGCCCGAACGCCTCACCCTGGCGCAAGCCTTTCACCGCCACGCCGGCATCGATTTGCTGGCAACCTTGGACGGCGCAACAGCCGATGCCACCGCGCTCGCCGCCGCCGCCAGCGCCGCGGGTGTGCGCATTGCCGCCGATGATAGCTGGGCAGACACCTTCAGTCGCATCCTGGTCGCCAAGGTCGAACCCCAGCTCGGCAACGGCCGCGCCACCATCCTCGATCAGTACCCGGCCCAGCTTGCTGCCCTGGCGCGACCCAACGTCGGCGATCCGCGGGTGGCGGAGAGGTTCGAGCTCTATGCCTGTGGCGTGGAATTGGTCAATGCCTTCGGCGAGCTGACCGATCCCAGCGAGCAGCGTCGACGCTTGCAAGCGGAGATGGACGAGAAGCAGCGCCGCTACGGCGAGCGCTATCCGATCGATGACGATTTCCTCGCCGCTCTCGCCCACATGCCGCCGGCCGCCGGCGCCGCCATGGGTCTCGACCGCCTGGTGATGCTTGCCACCGGTGCCTTGCGCATCGAACAGGTGCTGTGGGCGCCGGTGCCCGATGCCGAGGGCTGATCAATGCTCGGTGACGGGATCTTCCTTGAGAAAGCGCCCGGCCACCCACCCTTGCTTGCCCCTGAACTCGATGCGGCACCACTTGGTATTGGCGGCCCGGCGCTCGCGTTCGCCCATTCGCGCCCACTGGTCGAAGGGCAGTTCGCCGCGACGGCAGCCAAAGTTCTTGAGCCCGCGTGCATTGGAGGGAATGCCGGCGAGGCTCTTGCTGTCGGCCGAGGGCACGTCGCGCAGGTGGAGCACGTCATCGGCGGAGACCCCGGTCACCGCCCAGAACGGCGGGCTCGGATGCACCTCGTCTTCGGCGGCGGCGATCAGCCCGCCACCGCAGCCGAAACCAGCAGCCAAGATGACGATCGCCACAACGCGCATAGCCCGTCCCCGAGAAGCTTTGCTCTGGGTTTGAAGAGGGCGCAGGAATGTGCCGGCGCGATGGCAGGCCCAGCCCTGCTTGCTGGCGGCGCCGGCACCTTGCCGCCGCACACATGGGCCTTGCCGAACAGCGCCATTGGGGCCTAAAGCCACCCCGCAAAGAGCTCGAGGGCCAACTCACCGTGGTCAGCACCCCTAACAACACGCTTCGCCGGGTCGGCGATCTGGAAGCCGAGGCGCTGATCCCGGCCGGTGCGGCGAGAAGCCTCGCTGCCGTGACCCGCCGCTATGCGCTCGCCATCACGCCAGAGATGCTGCAGCTTATCGATCGCCACGACCCCAACGATCCGATCGCACGCCAGTTCGTGCCGAGCCTGCGCGAACTTAAGGTCGAACCCGGTGAAGCGGCCGATCCGTTGGCCGAGGCCCGGCTGTCGCCGGTGCCCGGCATCGTCCACCGCTACGGCGACCGCCTGCTGTTGAAGCTGACGCACGTCTGTCCGGTCTATTGCCGGTTCTGCTTTCGCCGCGAGGTGGTGGGCCCGGGGGGCGCGGCGCCACTGACCGGCGCCGCGCTTGATAGGGCCATCGCCTACATCGCCGCCACCCCCCAAATCTGGGAGGTGATCCTCACCGGCGGTGACCCCTTCATGCTCTCCCCGCGCCGCCTTGCCGAGGTCAGTCGGCGCCTCGCCGCCATTGCGCACGTCAAGGTCTTGCGCTGGCATACGCGCGTGCCCGCCGTCGATCCGGCACGGGTGAGCCCGCAGTTGGTTGCGGCCCTGGCGGCACCAGGCAAGGCGGTGCTGGTGGCGCTCCATACCAACCACGCCCGTGAATTGACCGCGGCTGTCCGGACGGCGTGTGCGCGCCTGATCGATGCCGGCATTCCGATGGTGAGCCAGACCGTGCTGCTCAAGGGCGTCAACGACGATGTCGAAAGCCTGGTCGAGCTGATGCGCGCCCTGGTCGAGGCGCGCGTCAAACCCTACTACCTGCACCAGCTCGATGGGGCGCCGGGGACCAGCCACTTCCGCGTCTCGATCGGGCGCGGACAGGCTTTGATGCGCGCCCTGCGCGGTCGCCTGTCCGGCGTTGCGCAACCAAGCTACGTGCTCGATATCCCCGGCGGATACGGCAAGGTGCCGATTGCTCCGGGCTACTTGAACGCCGATGGCAGCGTGATCGCCGACCCGCAGGGGATCGAGCACCGGCTCGTTGAGCGCGGTTAGTGGGCGCAACGGCGGCTGCCGGCTGGCACTTGGCGCCCAGTGCCGGCCTCGCCATCGGGTGCGACACCCCTGGGGGCTGGCCCCCAGCCAGGTGGGATCTACTCCGCCGGCAGCGGCCGCTCCCCGATCAGCACCGTCTCGCGGCCTGGCGCGGGATGGCGTGGGACCAGGAACGAGCAGGTGAGCGACACGCTTGCCACGCCCGCCCCGAGCCAGAAGATGATGGCAGGATCGATCATGCCCAAGGTCCCGAACCCCACCGGCACCACCACCGCCGCTACATGGTTGATGGTAAAGGCCACCGAGGTGGTCGACGCCAGGTCGGCGGGGTCGGCAATCTTCTGGAAATACGTGCGTTGTGCCAAGGTGAGCGTAAAGAACACGCCATCGATCACGAACAGCAGGCCGGCCAGGGTCGCACTTGCGGTCGTGGCATAGCCGGCAAACACCACGATCAACACCACGTTCTCCAGCATGATGGTGTGGCGTTCGCCGACCCGCATCACGAGGCGCCCAAGGCGTGGCGCCAATAGCGTGTTGGCGGCGGTGGTCACCAACATCAGGCTCGCCATGTCGGCGACGTTGTAGCCGAACTTCTTGACCAGCAGGAAGCCGCCGAAGGCGACAAACAGCTGCCGCCGCGCCCCGGTCATGAAGGTCAACGTGTAGTAGAGCCAGTAGCGCTGGCGCAGGACGATGCGCTTGCGCTGCGGTACCGGTCCCTCGAAGCGCTGAAACCACAAGGTCGCGGCCGCGGTCAGGGTGATACAGGCAATGCCAACGGCGAGGAACAACTGTTGGTAGTTGCGGCCTCCCGCCCACCAGGCGATGGCAAGACCGCCATAGCTTGCAAATTGCGCGGCGGCGCCGGCCGCCGTGATGGTCCCGATCAGGCGCGGCGCCTCGGCCTTGGGCAGCAATTGCAATTGCAGCGAGACGTTCATGGTCTCGAAGTAGTGAAAGCCGACCGACATGAGGAAGGTGGTGATGAGCACGCCGCCGAGGCTCGGAAATTGTCCGGTCAGAGCGACGCCGAGCCCCATGACGGCGAGCGCGACGTAGGCCAGCACCTGTTCGCGCACCACCAGCAGCCAGAAGATGGCGGTAAACGCCAAAAACCCCGGGATTTCGCGCACGCTTTGGGTGAGCCCGGTTTCGAACCATTGGAAGTTGGCGCGCTCGACCGTGAAGTTGTAGAGCAGCGCCGCCCAGCCCGCATAACCGAGGTAATTGATGAAGGCCAAGCTGCGCAAAAACACGATCGGCGTGGCGCGCAGCCGGGCGATGGAGACATCGAGCACGTGGCAACACTCAAGAGCTGAAGTGGACCCGTTTGCTCCCAGCTCTGCCTTTTCGTTTGAGCGCGGTCAACCGCCTTTCGCGCGCCGGTCCCTGCCGGCACTCGGTCACGGCGGCATCACGCGAGCGCCGCGGCGAACCGCGGCGCGAACCGAGCCTCAAAGGCTCCGAGCCAACCGTCGAGCGGCGGGCTCAGTCCCTGTCGGTTGGCTCCTTGGGCTTCTTCGGCGGCTTCTTCGCCTTCTTCTTGTTGCTGTCACTGTCGGCGGCCGGCGCGGCCTCCGGCGCGCCCAAGATCACCGTCGCGGCGGCGCCGGCGCCGAGCCCGAGTGCTCCCAATAGCGAGCGGCGCGTGACGCTGCGTTCCGAGCCGATCTCGGCATCGCTGAGGGTGATGGTTTCCTGGGGGACCACGGGTTGTTTAGGTGCCACGACCGTTCTCCTTTGTGGAAAGTTACCTTCAAGATTGAACGAGGTCAGCATCAAGTCAAGGCCTAGCTGCGAATGGCAGCCATGGCCCCAGGGGTAAAGCGTTGGCAGAGGTAAACGAGATTGCGCACCCCCCACAGGTCCTGGCGCGGCGGCGGCTTGCGCTTAGGCGCTGCACGTGACCAGCAATCCCTCGCGCAGCAGCCGTCGCACCAGCACGAGCCGGCCGGCGGCGTCGAGCCGGCCCGGCAAATCGCCGGCCAGGAAAGGTAAACCTCGCAGCGCAAAGCGGATCGGCTCGGCGGCGACCGCCGGGAAGGTGAGGCTCGATGGCCCGAACAAAAGTCGCACGCTGTTGGCGTCTTCGCTGAGGCGGTAAACGAGATGCGGTCGGGCCTCGAGCCGGGTGTCAGCCGTCACCGCTGGCGGCTGGTCGACGGCCGTCAGCGCGCCCCTGAAATCGGGATGGCGGGAGGCGACGAACTCCTCCGCCAGGCGGTTGAGGATGGGTTCCAGCTTGGCCTCGGTGGCAAAGGTGTTGATCAGCTCGCGAAATTTGTCCTGCGCCGCGCTGACATCGAAGTTGGCGTCGGCGAAGCCTGCCGGCAGATTGGCGCGAAACGCCGGCGAGGCGAGACAGGCGGCCGCGACCGCTTCCAGCATAAGATCCGCCCAGGTCTTGGCGATCAGCCCCAAGGTGATGTGCAGCGAGCTCTCCTCGGTGGAGCGCGCCGAGTGGAAGAGCCCGCGCGGACAATAGAAGAGGTCACCGGCGCGGATTAGGATTTCGCGCGACGGCGGACCCGGCTGGTGCTTGGTTTTGTCGAAGCCCTGGCCATGCAGCGGCAGCTCGATGGCGGTGTCGTAGAGTGTCCACAGCTTGGATCCGGCCACCTGCAGCACGAACACATCGTGGCTGTCGAAGTGGGTGCCAAAACCCTGCGCCCGTGGCGGCGACAGATAGATATTGGTTTGGAAGTGGGCGCTGAACGCCTTTTCCGCGGCCCGGCACAGGGCGGCGAGTTCTGGGGCCCGTTCGTGGAAGCGCCGGATCGAGATGGTGGCCCCGCTACGAAACAGCTCGAAGGCGCGCGGCAGGTCGAGCCGCCCGTCGCCGTCGGCAAGCGTGTAGTCCTCGGCGCTCAGCGCTCGTGCCGCATCGACCAGGAGCACCTCCGGATGGCGCGGCGAGCTGGTGGTGAGAAACCGATCGATGGCGGCGAGGCTGGTAAGCGCCTCGAAGCGGCGGGGCTCGCCAGGCGCAATCAGCAGCGGCTGGCGCTCGTAGTACTCGGCGAAAAAGCGCTGCGGCTCAATCGGCGCGAGCAGCCACTCGACGGACAATTGCATCGTTCACCCCGGCCACGGCGACCGCACCAGCGCGGAGCCTTGCTGCAATCCGCCGCCCCAACCGCGGCCGGCGTTTGACGGGAAGGTTCTTAGAGGAGGGGCGCCGAGCTGGCTACCCGCCACTGCGCACGCGGCTACGACTTGGCGAGCCGATCGGGCGCAGCCGTTCCTGGCTCAATTCGGGGCAGCCGGCGCCGATGCGGATAAGTGCTTGATCTCCTCCGCCGCCCGCAATGGCGCGGTTCAGGCCCCGAGCTTGAAGGGATTGAAATCGGTGTCGCGGTCGAAATGATCGACGCCTTCGGCGCGCTTCAAGATGCCGACGGCGGCATAGGTGAGCGGCGTAAAGACGACCTCCACCAAGGTCTTGATCAGGAACTGCGCCAGCATCACCGCGGGCAAGGCAGCATCGGGGATGATGCCGGTGCCGTAGAATGCCAGCGGATAAAACAGGGCGCTGTCGACCGCCTCGCCGAAAATGGTCGAGCCGATCGTGCGCGTCCACAGGTGACGTCCTTGGGTCCATACTTTCATTTTGGCCAGCACGTAGGCATTGACGAACTCGCCGCAGAAATAGGCGGTGATCGACGCGGCAACGATGCGCCAGGTGTTGCCGAACGCAACCTCGTAGGCCGACTGATGTGGCCAGAAGGGTGCCGGCGGCAGGGCCACGACGACGGCGGCCATCAGGGAGGCAAACAGCAGGCTGGCGAAACCGGCCCAGATCACCCTGCGCGCCTGGGCATAGCCGTAGACCTCGGTCAGGATGTCGCCGAACACGTAGGAGATGGGAAAGAAGATGGCGGCGGCCCCGAACACGAACGGGCCCCAGAGCGGCAGCTCGACCATGGCAATCTTGGCTGGGCCGATCAGGTTGGAGCACACCAACACCACCACGAAGCCGACCATCAGCAGATCGAAATAGCGAAAGCGCGTCGCGGGCATCGGGCCCTCCTCGGCTTGGCTGAGCGAGCCTCAATAGCAAACCGGCGACCGTTGTCTAAGTGCAATTGTCGGTCTAGTCTCTTGTCTAGTAATACAAGACAAGCGGCGGTGGCGCCGGACATGATCGCTTCCCTACGCCCGGGCCTGGTGCCTATGGGCAAACGCATCCAGCAGGCCCGTCGCGGCGCGCATTTGACGCAAAGCCAGGTGGGCCGTGCCCTCGGGGTCAGCAAGCAGCAGGTCAGCCATTGGGAGACCGGGCGCTCGGACCTCACGCGCGAGCATCTGTTGCACCTTGCCAAGCTGTTCAAGGTCGAGATGGATTGGCTGGCGCGCGGCACCCTGATCGAGGCGCCCGGTGCCGCGCCGGCGGCGCACCTAGCCCCGGTCGACGGCCTCACCGCGCTTGGGCAAAAAGCACCGACCCCGCTATCGCCCGCCACCGCGCTGATTGAACGCGTCGCCAATCCGCACCCCGATACCCACTACCTCGCCCGTTTCACGGTGCCGGAGTTCACCTCGCTCTGTCCGGTCACCGGGCAGCCCGACTTTGCCCATCTGGTGATCGATTACGCCCCCGATCGCTGGCTGGTCGAATCCAAATCGCTCAAGCTCTATCTCGCCTCGTTCCGCAACCACGGCGCCTTCCACGAGGACTGCACGGTAGCGATCGGCAAGCGGCTGGCGGCGCTGCTTGAACCGCACTATTTGCGCATCGGCGGCTACTGGTACCCGCGCGGCGGCATGCCAATCGACGTGTTCTGGCACACGGGGACGCGGCCGGAGACCCTGTGGTTGCCAGACCAGGGGGTGCCGCCCTACCGCGGCCGCGGTTAGCTGCCGGCTGGCTCAGCCGAACTTCTGGGCGGACGTGACCGAACCGCCGGTGGCGGTACGGCCGCCGTCGACGACGTACTGCGCCCCGGTGATGTTGCCGGCGAGGTCGGAGCACAAAAACAGCACCACATTGGCCACCTCTTCGGCGGTGCCATAACGACCCAGCGGCAGGCTCGAGCGATAGCGGTCGGCGACACTGGCGGGATTGCCGGGATTGAGCTGGCTTTCGAGCGAGTGGATCATGCGGGTGTCGATCGGACCCGGACAGACCGCATTGACGCGCACGCCACTGCGTGCCACCTCGCCGGCCGCGGCCTTGGTCAGCCCCAGCACCGCGTGTTTGGAGGCGACGTAGGCCGGCATCCCCGGGGTGGCGACGAGGCCGGCGACCGAGGCGGTGTTCACGACCGCCCCCGCCCGCTGCGCAAGCAGCACCGGCAACACGTGCCTGAGGCCGAGAAAGACGCCCTTCACATTGACATTAATGACCTGATCGAACACCGCCTCGTCGTATTCGGCGGTGGGCGCCACCTTGCCTTCGATACCGGCGTTGTTGAAGAAGCAATCGATCCTGCCGTAGGCATCGAGCGTGGCCTTGACGTAGGCCTCGACATCGCCTGCTTTGGTGACGTCGGCGGTCACGGCCAGCGCCGCGCCGCCCTGCTGGGCGATGCTGGCCGCGGTGCGCTCGGCCGCCGCCCGATCTTGGTCGACGGAGACGACCTTGGCGCCACGTGCCGCAAAGCCAACTGCCGCGGCCCGTCCGATGCCGTTGCCGGCGCCAGTGATGAGTGCAACTTTGCCCTGGAACTCCATGCCTCGCTCTCCACGCTTTATTCGGCCGTCGCCGCCAAGATAGCATGCGGCGAGAGAGCGGCTAGCCCATGCCAATCCGAGCCTTGCCCCGGTCGCAGAAGGCTGGGAAGGTCGGGCTCGCACTGCCTCGCCGCCATCAGGCCATCCTCACCGCTTGCCAACCCTCATGTCCGATCCGAACGCTGTCGCCGCCATCAACCGCTGGCTTGCCGAGTTTGAGGACCACCTCGCCAGCGGCGACGCAACGGGCGCCGTGGCGCTGTTTGCTCAGCGCTGCTTCTGGCGCGACATGGTGGCCTTCACCTGGAACATCCGCACCATCGAAGGCAAACAGGAGATCGCCCAGTTGCTGGCCGCGACCCTGGCGCGCGTCCGCCCACGCAACTTCCAGATCGAGGGCGAAGCCCGGCAGACGGAAGCGGGGTTGGAGGCGAGGCTCAGCTTTGAGACCAGCCATTGCTGGGGGCGCGGCCACGTGCGGCTCAAGGACGGCGTTTGCACGACCCTGCTCACGACCGCCAGCGCGCTAAAGGGGTATGAGGAGAAGGCCGGACACCGTCGCGCCATGGGTGTCGCGCACGGCGCCCACCGCAACCGCCAGAGCTGGCTCGAGGCGCTGCAGGAGGAGCAAGCCGCGCTCGGCAGCACGCGCCAGCCCTACTGCGTCATCGTCGGCGGTGGCCAGGGCGGCATCGCGCTGGCGGCGCGGCTGCGGCGGCTGGCGGTGCCGACCATCGTGTTGGAGAAGCATGCGCGCGCCGGCGACAGCTGGCGCGGCCGCTACCAGTCGCTGACCTTGCATGATCCGGTTTGGTACGACCACCTGCCCTATCTGCCGTTTCCCGACCACTGGCCGGTGTTCTCGCCCAAGGACAAGCTCGCGGACTGGCTGGAGATGTACGTCAAGGTCATGGAGCTCGACTACTGGACCAATGCGGAATGTTATCGGGCGGAGTTTGACCAGCGCCTGGGCGAGTGGCGGGTCCTCGTCGACCGCGCCGGCGAGCGCCTGGTGCTGCGGCCCAAGCACCTGGTACTGGCGACCGGCATGTCCGGCTTCCCGCATGTGCCCGACGTCCCCGGCCGCGACAGCTTTAAGGGCGCGCAGCACCATTCGAGCCGCCATGGCTCGGGGCGGGCCTACGCCGGACAACGCGCCATCGTCATTGGCGCCAACAATTCGGCGCACGATATCGCCGCCGATCTGTGGGAGCACGGCGCCGATGTGACCATGGTGCAGCGCTCGCCGACCGTGGTCGTGCGCTCCGAGACCCTGATTGCGAAGGCGCACGCGCCGCTGTTCTCGGAAGCGGCGCTGGCGCAGGGTATCAGCACCGACGTCGCCGACCTGATGCTGGCGTCGATCCCGCATCGGCTGGTGCCGGAGCGCGCGCGACCGTTCTATGCCGAGGTTCGCCAGCAGGACCAGGACCTTTACCGGCGGCTGGAGAAGGCAGGCTTCTGGTTTCACTTCGGCGAGGACGACACCGGCATCCAATGCATCTACGCCCGCCGCGGCTCGGGCTATTACATCGATGTCGGAGCCTCGGACTTGATCGCCGATGGCCGCATCAAGCTCAAAAGCCGCGTCAGTCTTAAGCGCATCACGCCGTCCTCGGTGCTGCTGAGCGACGGCTCCGAGCTGGCGGCCGATGTGATCGTCTATGCCACCGGCTACGGCTCGATGACCGAATGGGCGGCACACCTCATCAGCCCTGAGGTCGCCGACAAGGTCGGCAAATGCTGGGGCCTGGGCTCGGGCACGGCCAAGGACCCGGGCCCGTGGGAGGGCGAGCTCAGGAACATGTGGCGGCCGACGCAGCAGGAGGGGCTCTGGTTCCACGGCGGCAACCTGCAGCAATCGCGCTTTTATTCCTTGCAGCTCGCGCTGCAGATCAAGGCGCGGGCGGTGGGGATCGCCACTCCCGTCTATGGCCTGGCGCCGGTCTATCATCGGCGCTGATGATCGCCTGCCCGCCCGATTGCCGCCAGCCGGCGCCAATGCCATGCTCCAGTCCATCGTTGAGCCAGGGAGGAGACGTCCCGATGAGCACCGCCGATCCCAACAAAGTGATTTTGACCGGGGAGAACCCATTCATCCGCCTGAACCCCGTCGACAATGACGACTACACGACCAACGCCAGCTACTGGCGCATCATCTTTTCGCCGGCCGGGCCGGGGCACGTGCTCTACGTCAAGAGCGAGCTGACGGAGAAGCGCTGGCGCATCTATTCCGACAACATCGCCATGGCGCGCTGGCTGCAAACCACGGTGCAGGGCATGCTCAATGCCGAACTGCTCGACACCACCATCCCGCTGGTCGATGCCGAGTTCAGCAAACTGGGCGACGCCCGCACCTTCTGGACCGAAAGGGTCACGGCCCGCGGCGAGGACCTCACGCTGACCTGGTTCGACCTCGGCGACCCACTGCTGATCCACACCCAACCCAAGGCGGTGCCGAACCGTCCCTACGGCGTGTGCACGGTGCTGGTGCCGGCGCTCGGCACCCGGCTCGCCCGCAACGGCGTCGAAGCGGCGGGGCGATCCTGGAAGCGGGAGCGCGAAGGGCGGCCGTTCAGCACCTCGGCGCTGGCCTTCTCGGAGAGCTGGACCGACCTGCGCTAGCCGGTACCCCCCGGCCAATTGGGCTTGCGCGGCAAGGCATTGGCCTTTAACCCCGCAAGCGCCAACCCCCTTGATGCTTGAGCTACCGGAAGCCTGATGAGCGAAACCCCGCCGTTTAAGACGACAATGAGCTTCGCCTACGGCGAACCGCGCCAGCTCGCTCCGGGGGTGGTGCGGATCGTCGCCAACAACCCCAATCATTTTACCTTTAAGGGCACCAATACCTATCTCGTCGGCGCCGACCATCTGGCGCTGATCGATCCTGGGCCCGATGATGGAGAGCACCTGGCCGCGATCTTGCGCGCCATCGGCGGGCGGCGGCTCTCCTACATCCTTATCACCCACACCCACCACGACCACGTCGACGGCCTGCCGGCGCTGATCGCGGCCACCGGGGCCAAGACCGCAGGCTACGGCCACCGGGCGCTGGCGCGCGGCACCAAGCGCACCAGCGCCGCGGGCGGCGAGTACCTGGAGGTCGATTTTGTGCCCGACATTGCCCTCAAGCATGGCGACCGACTTGCGGGCGAGGGCTGGAGCTTCGAGGCGCTGTTCACGCCCGGGCACGCGCCTGACCATCTTTGCTTTGCCCTGGCCGGCACCGAGATCTTGTTTTCTGGCGATCACGTCATGGGCTGGAACACCAGCGTGGTGGCGCCGCCGGAAGGCAACATGGGTGCCTACATTCGCTCACTCGAATTGCTGACGGAGCGCCCCGAACGCCGGTATTTCCCAGGTCACGGCGGGCAAATCGAGGAGCCGCACCGCCTGGTCAAGGCCTACCTCCTGCATCGCCGCATGCGCGAACACGCCATTCTCGACTGCATCCGTCAAAATCACACGACGGCGCGCACCATCGTCCCCGTGGTCTACCGCGGCCTCGACCCCAAACTCATCAACGCTGCGTCTCTTTCGGTACTCGCTCACGTTGAGCACTTGAGGGAGCGCGGTCTCGTGGCGTACGAGGCGCCGCTTTCGGCTGATCGCGTTCTTTCAGCCGTTTCATCATAGCCGCGCCCCGCGTGGTGCGCAGCCGACGCCGGCCGGCCACGGTGGTCGGCAGGGTGGCATCGAGTTGTGCCTGCACTTCACCATAGAAGCGGCGGATGCGGGTTGCGTTCTGGCCAAAGTCGAATTGGCCGTAGCGTGAGGCGGAGCGGATGTCGATGCGCGAGCGCGTGTTGCTGCCGGTGACGCGGATGGTGACGTCGTCGGGAAAGCCCAACAGCAAGGTTTGATCGGTGGCCTCGATGGTACCGGGACGGGTCGTCTTGGCCGTCGGCGCCTCCGACACGGCAACCCGCCATTTGAGCTTGCGTACCGCCTCTTCCACGAGCTCGAAGGTTTCCTCCGCCGAGCGGTCGATATTGATGCCGCGCAGATCGGGATAGGCGGCTTGCTGCAAGGCGGCCAACGGCTCACCGGGGTAGTCGGCCGGTTTGGCGACGGCGGCGCGCTGCGGCGCCAGCGCCTCAAAGCGCGGTGGCGAGCTCCAGTCGGTGGTGATGTCGTTGATACGCGGCAACTTGAGTAGCGACGGCACGAAGGTGAGCGGCCAGCCGAGCAACACGATCGGCAGGAACATGCCGACAAAGGCCGCACCGGCGCCGGTCAAGCCCTTGCGCCAGATGCCGATCAGCGACAACAGGCCGAGCGCCATGGCCAGCGCCAAGCCGACCACACAGATGGCAAACAGGTTGATCGCCGCCGGCGTTGGAAACGACGTCAGTCGGTGCAGCAGGACCCCGGTCACGGTGAGCCCGGCCGAGAACAAGGCGATGCGGCCGGACCAGGACGCCAGCCGCGAATGGTTTCTTTGCCCGTGGTCGATCATAGCCCTGCCATCTGCTAACCTCGGCTCATAGCAATGTTGGGGCAGGACTGCCAGCCTCGCAGCCTCAGCCCCAAGGCCGCACCTCAGCCAAGGTCGCGAGAAGGATCCATGAACGCCGCCGGCCCAGGTCCCGATTCGAGCCAGCAGGAGACCGCCGCCTTTGGCTTCCGCCAGGTTGCGGCCGAAACCCGGCAAGGGCTGGTCAACGAGGTGTTCGCCACCGTCGCCCGCCGTTATGACCTGATGAACGACTTGATGTCGGGGGGCCTGCACCGGCTCTGGAAGGATGATCTCATCACCTGGCTGAACCCGCCGCGGTCCAATCGCCCGTTCCAATTCCTGGACCTCGCCGCCGGCACCGGCGATATCGCGCTTAAGGCCTTGGGCGACGGCGGCCCGGGGTGCCGGGCGATGTTGTGCGATATCAACCCGGCGATGCTGGCGGTCGGCAGAAGCCGCCTTGAGGCGGCGGGCTTTGCCGCCCGCGCCGGCTTCGTTCTCGGCAATGCCGAGGCGCTCCCGTTCGCCGACCGGCGCTTCGATGCCTTGACCATCGCCTTCGGCATCCGCAACGTCACCCGCATCGACCGGGCGCTGGCGGAAGCCTACCGGGTGCTCAAGACCGGCGGGCGATTTCTATGTCTGGAGTTTTCCTGCTGCGACGTGCCCATGCTCGATCGCCTCTACGACTTTCACTCCTTCGAGGTCATCCCGCGGCTGGGAGCGCTCGCCGCCGGGGCGGCCGAACCCTATCGTTACCTGGTCGAAAGCATCCGCGCCTTTCCGGACCAGGCCCGTTTCGCCGGCATGATCGGCAAGGCCGGTTTTGGGCGCGTGAGCGTTCGCAACCTGACGGGCGGCATCGCCGCCATCCATTCGGGCTGGCGGCTTTAGCGCCAAGCTGCGTTCGGGGGTGGCCGGCACCGCCGCCGCCAACTATAGAGCCTGGGGCCGCTTGACCCGGGGCTCGCCTGGGGCAATGTCGCGCCACACCTTGGCGGCTCGATCAGGGAAAGCGCTGGTTGTTATGGCCACGGCCCTCGGCAACATGTTCCGGCTCGCCCGCGCCGGTGCGGTGCTGGCCCAGCACGGCGTGCGCTTTGTGCCTGACGGCGCGCGCGTGCCTTTGCCGCTGCAGCTGGCGCGCGCCGCCAGCTTGCCGATCCGGCTTCTGGCCTGGCCCTTCAGCCGCGCCCGAGCGCCGGAAACGCGCGTCGCCGATGCGCTCTCAAGCCTCGGTCCCAGCTACATCAAGCTCGGGCAGTTTCTGGCGACCCGGGCCGATTTGATCGGCCCCAACCTGGCCGAGGACCTGCGCCACCTGCAAGACAAACTGCCGCCGTTCTCTGCCAGCGAAGCCCGCGCGGCGGTTGCGGAAGCGCTGGGCGGCAAGCTCGAGGACCATTTTGCCGAGTTCGGGCCGCCGGTCGCCGCCGCCTCGATCGCGCAGGTGCACAAGGCGGTGGTGATCGATGCGGAGGGCCGGCGCAGCGTCGCGGTCAAGATCCTGCGGCCTGGCATCGAAAAGCGGTTTCGCCAAGATCTGGCGAGCTTCCTGTTCGCGGCCCGGCAGATCGAGCGCTGGCATACCCCGTCGCGGCGGCTGCGGCCGGTGGCCGTGGTCGAGACCCTGGCGCGCTCGGTCGAGATCGAAATGGACCTGCGCCTCGAGGCCGCCGCCATGTCCGAGATGGCCGACAACATTAAGGATGACCAGCTGCTTCCCGACGGCGGCTTGTGTGTGCCCGCGGTCGACTGGCGCCGCACCTCCAAACGCGTTTTGACCACCGAATGGGTCGACGGAATAAGCATCGCCGATCACGGCGCCTTGCGCGCCGCCGGCCTCAATCTGGGGCAGTTGGGCCTGACCCTGCTGCGCTCATTCCTGCGCCACGCCATGCGCGACGGCTTCTTCCATGCCGATATGCACCAGGGCAATCTGCTGGTCGACGCCGCCGGTCGGATCGTCGCCGTCGATTTCGGCATCATGGGGCGCCTGGGCCCCAAAGAACGGCGCTTTCTGGCCGAAATCCTGCACGGGCTCATCTCCCGCGACTATCGCCGCACCGCGCAGGTGCACTTTGAAGCCGGCTACGTGCCGGCGCAGCAGCGCTTGGAGCTGTTCGCCCAGGCCATGCGCGCCATCGGCGAGCCGATCCATGGCCGCACCGCCTCCGAAATCTCGATCGCCGACCTGTTGGGACAGCTGTTTGCCTACACAGACGTGTTCGACATGGCAACGCGCCCGGAGCTGTTGCTCTTGCAAAAGACCATGGTGGTGGTGGAAGGGGTCGCCCGATCGCTCGACCCCGAGCTCAACATCTGGAACGCGGCCGAGCCCATCGCCAAGCAGTGGGTCGAGGCCAACTACGGCGTGGCCGGCCGGCTGAAGGAGGCTGGCGAAGGCGCCGAACTGATCGGCAAAGTGGTGGCCGAGGTGCCGCGTCTGTTTGAGCGCGGCGAGCAGGTGGCAGAAGCCCTGGCCGAGGCGGCGCGCGCGGGGCTGCGCCTCGACGATGACACGATCGAGCGCCTGGCGGCGGCCCAGGCACGGCAGGACCGCTGGAGCCGGTGGGCGTTGTTGGCCGCCATCGCCGCGCTGATCGCGGCGCTCGCCACCCTGTTTGCCCGCTGATCGGCGGGTGTTCACCCATCCGGCTCAGACCGCGGCCGGCTCGACCGGGGCAAGTGGGGTTGTCAAGGCGTTGTAGCCATAGACCCAGCCCGGGTCGATGGCGGCCTTGCCCCAGGTGTTCTGCCGCGAGGTGAGCTGGATGCGGGCCGTGCGGGCGAGGCGGGTTGCCTCATAGCGCCGAAACGCCAAGGCGACATCATCCGGCTGGTCCAGGCACCGCGCCAGCACCGCCGCGTCTTCCAGCGCGTTGGCGGCACCCTGCGCCATGTAGGGGGTCATGGGGTGGCAGGCATCGCCGAGCAGGGCCACGGGCCCCTCGCACCAGCGCGGCAGCGGATCGCGCTCGAACAGGGCCCATTTGTGCACCTGCGGACAGGCCGCCAGCAGGCGCTGCACGTCGGGGTGAAAGCCGGCCATCACCCGGTGCACTTCGGCCATGTCGCCCCGTTGCGACCATGACTCAATGTCCCAGTCGGGATCGGGCACGCTGGTGACGAAGTAGATCTCATCGCACCGCGGATTGACCGGATAGACGACGATATGCCGGTCCGGCCCCCACCACTTGGTGCAGGTACCGACGGCAAAGCCCGCCAGCAGCGCTGCCGGAAACACCGTGCGGTGGGCAACGCGGCCGGTAAAGGTCGGCCGCTCGGGGCCGAGCAGGGTCTCGCGCACCCGCGAATGCACGCCGTCGGCGCCAACGACGGCGTCGGCGATCACGCGGCTGCCGTCGGCAAAGCGCAAGTTGACGCCGGTGGGGCCGCGATCGATGCCGATCAGCTTTTTGTCGAAGCGAACCGCGGCGGTGGGCACTGCCGACAGGATGGCGGCGTGCAAATCGCCGCGGTGCAGCAGGAGATAAGGCGCCCCGTAGCGGTGCTCGGCTTCGGCGCCGAAGGTGAGATCGGAGAGATGCTCGCCGCTATCCCAGACGCGATGGCTCCAGGCCGGCGGCGCGAACCCCAGCCGCCGCAACTGCGGCTCCAGGTCGAGCGCGCGTAAAACCTGCATGGCGTTGGGGCTCATCTGAATGCCCGCGCCGATGCGTTCGAAGGCCCGCGCCTGCTCGTAGACGGTAACATTGCCGCCCCGGCGGGAGAGGAGCCCGGCGAGCGCCAGCCCGCCGATCCCGGCACCGATCACGGCAATCTGCGGTCGGCTTGGCATGGCGACCTTCGCGTGGGCTCAAGGCCGGAACGATGCGCATCGCCGACCGCATCGTCAAGGCGCCCGCGCGCTCGCCCGCACGAGGCCAGCCGAGCGCCGGCGCCGCACGGGCAAAGATCCGGCCTCACTGCGGTCGCCAAATGTGTGTGTTCGCCAAGCATGCGTTTGGCAAACCGGTGCGCCCGGCGGCGACCCGCCGGAGCGTCACACAGGGCGAGCGCGGTGGCCCAGACGCGTTACGTAAGTGCCTCACCATCGCCCAGCGCGGGCTGTTGCCATCCGGGATCACCACCCTCGAGCTCAAGGGCTTGCCGGATGGAACCGCTACGGGCATCGAGGGTTCAATGCACAGCTCTTTCGATGCTAATGCGCCTCCCGAGCACAACGGGTGCTGTGATCTGCGGGAACGCTTTTCGCCCGAGGGACCACGATGACTGCGCCGAGATCGGCTGCTGCCAGGAGCCATGGCGGCGGGGACGACATTGCATGGCCGGGATCGCGCTGGCGAGCGCCGAACCCGCGCGACACCGATGCGCCTGCGCACAACATTTGTGGTGGGCGGTGGACGCGAAAAAGCGCGCCGCCACAAGGAGCTGTCATCGCGCTTGGCGCCTTGGCCCGCTGCCCGCGAGGCGCGCTTTGGCGTCGTCGGCGCGCGCGCTGGGGGGCAAGGAAAATGATGCAACAAGGGCACACATCGCCGTTAACCGCGTTCGACTTGCATCGGCCACTCTTTGCGGTGGCGTCCCGGCGGCGCATTCACCTGGAAGCGTCGTCGGTGCTAACCACGACGGCGGGGAACGCCGCGACGCTCAAGCGTCTTTCAAATAAGTTTACTCACGCCGTGAACCAGTTGGCGCTAGGACGTGGGTAGGGATTGTCGTTGGAGTTCAATTGGCAAGGCCATGAAACAGTACGTCGGACGCGTTGGGTTACCCTCGGCTTGTGCGCTGGCACTCCTGCTGTTGACAGTTGCCGCACCGGCAACCGCCAAAAGCCGCGAGGCGCGAGCATCGGATGAGGTTTCGGCGGCGGTCGGGCCACCGGTGCTGGCCGTGGTGGCGTTGAGCGAGCAACACGTCACCATCTATGATGCGGACGGCAAAATCCTGCGCGCGCCGGTATCGACCGGGCAAACCGGATACGAGACCCCGGCCGGCATTTACAGCGTGCTCGAGAAGAATCGGGAGCACTACTCAAATCTTTACGACGATGCCTCGATGCCGTTCATGCAGCGCATCACCTGGTCGGGGATTGCGCTCCATGCCGGCCAGTTGCCGGGCCATCCGGCCTCGCACGGCTGCATTCGCCTGCCGAGCGGCTTTGCCGAACACCTGTTTGGCATAACCAAACTCGGCTTGCGCGTCGTGATCGTGCGCGATGACATGCGGCCGATTGGTTTTGCGCACGCCGCCTTGTTCAAGCCGGGTCCGATCGTCTCCGACGTGGCAACGACGGAGCCCGCCACCGCGCCGCCGCGCCTTAATGCCGAGCCGATCGCCATGCATTTGGGCGCCGCCGCACCCGACGCGCCCAGGACCTGGCGCGCGGTCGCGGCCGCCAAAAAGGCGGAAGCGGATGCCGCCGCCAAAGTCGCCGAAGACGCCCGCCGCGCCGTCGTCAGTGCCAACGCCGAACTGGCGCGGGCCGCCCGCACGCTGCGCATGGCGGAAAGCGTCAAGCGCAAGGCCGAGGAGCAACTGCAGGACGTCGAAAGCGCGCTTAGAGGCGACGTCGACAGCCTCTCGGACGAGCGCAAGGCCAAGCTGGACGAGGCGATGGAGAAAGCGCTCGCCCGCGTCGAGGAGGCGCGCGCCAAGTTCGAAGCCGCCCAGTCCGACAGCAATGCCAAGCTAGCGGCCGCGGCCGCGGCCCGGGATGCGGTCAAGGCGGCGATCGATGCCAAGGATGCCGCGGCGCGCGAGGCACGAACGGCGCTCGCCAAAACCGCGCCGGTCTCCGTGTTCATCAGCCGCAAGACCCAGCGCGTCTACGTCCGCCAGGGATTCCAGCCAATTTTGGAGAGCGAGGTGACGATCCGCGACCCGCAGGCCGAGATCGGGACCGTCATCTTCACGGCGCTCAACTATACCGATGATGCGGCGGATCTGCGCTGGAACGCACTGGCGATGTATCCGGACCCGACCAACCCGGGCGCTCCCGGCCGGCACGGCGGCCGGCGCGGCGGCGAGCCACGGCTCACCGACGCCAAGGCGGCAAGAAGCGCGCTGGAGCGCATCAGCATCCCGCCAGACACCGTCGACCGTATCCGCGAGGTGGTCTCACCGGGTTCTGCGGTCATCATTTCCGACGAAGCTTTGAGCAACGAGACCGGCAAGAACACCGATTTCGTGGTGGTGATGAGTGGCGAGCCGCAAGGCGGCATCAAGATTCGCCGCCGCAACAGCGACAGCCCCTCGGTGTCGCGCCGCGATCCCTACGGTGACTACGGCTACCGCCGGCCCCCCTCCTATCCGCGCCCCTACGGTGGCGGCGGCCTATTTGGCTTGTGGTGAGCCCCGCACCCGAAGCTGACCGGCGCATTTCATAAAAAGTCTTGGTGCGCGCCGCCGGTCAATCGGGCGCCCACAGCATTTTTCCCCAACATTGCGTGGCTGCAAGCGCGGGCCGCGGCGACTTAAAAGGGCTCGCACGGCAGCAACCCATGCCACGGCGCCGTCATCTGTGATCCGCCGTCGGCGCCCGCTCGCCCTTTCGGCGCAACCCTAACTATTGGTGCAGACCGTTCGGCTGCTATCGGCCTATGGGCGCAGCCCGTTCGACTGCCATCGGCACGATCGCCATCAAGGCGCATCCACGCCTTGGCCTCTGTTGACAACCAAATATGCATGCAAACTACATATTTCACAGCAAAACCGCCACTATCCGAAGGTTTGTCTATTGGCCTAATGGACACATACTCTTGTCCCTAGGTCATGCCCCATCGTCAGAGGCGGCACGGCTTCAGTCCGTCTAGCTGTTTCCAAGGCGATCCCTCAGCATCCTGCGCAATCGCATTTTCGCGTGCGGATGGGAGGACTCCATGGTTGCTTACATTAGGTCGGATCTCGAATTCATCCTGGATCAGATCATCATTGCCGAGAGGCAAGCGGCCGGCGAATCGTTGCTCGACATTCTGCCCAACGTGCAGGTGCCCTTCGGCTTGCGCACGGTCGATGGCAGCCTCAACAACCTAGTCGCAGGCAATGAAACGTTCGGCGAAGCCGACAACCTGTTTCCACGGTTGGCCGATCCGCTGTTCCGCGATGCGGAGGCGGGAACGTCCTACGCCGATCCGGGCATGGTCATCGATTCCCAGCCGCGCATCATATCTAACCTGATCGTCGACCAGACCGCCCACAATCCGGCGGCCTATGCCACCGCCTACGATCCCGGGCTGGACGGCGTGCTCAATTTCGGCGCCCCCGGCAACGATGACGTCTTGAAGCCTGGCGTCGAGATTCACGCCAGCGCCGGCCCGGACCACATCTTCGGCACGCCAGACGATACGGAGGTATTTTTCTTCCCGAACGTAGCGCCGGACGTCGGGCTCTCGGCCTCATTCGATCCTTGGTTCACGTTCTTCGGCCAGTTCTTCGACCACGGTCTCGATCTCGTCACCAAGGGTAGCAACGAAATCGTGTTCGTGCCGCTGCAGCCAGATGATCCGTTGTTCGTCGACGGCAGCCCGACCAACTTCATGGTGCTGACGCGCGCGACTGTCTTCCCGGGCCCGGGCGCAGATGGCATCATCGGTACCGCCGACGACACGGTTGAGCACCAGAATACCACTTCCCCATTCGTCGATCAGAACCAGACCTACACCTCGCATCCCTCGCATCAGGTATTCCTGCGCGCCTACACGCTGGAAGCGGACGGCGCGCATGCCACCGGCAAGCTGATCACCAATCGTGATCTGGGAACGGACAACATCTTTGGCACTGCCGACGACGTAGAGCTGGGCGGCATGTCGACCTGGGCAGTCGTCAAGGCCCAGGCCCGCGACATCCTCGGCATCAATCTCACCGACCGGGACTTCGACAATGTCCCGCTGCTGGCGACCGACGCCTACGGCAACTTCACCAAGGGTCCGAACGGCTTCCCGCAAGTCGTCATGAAGGGTAATGACGGGCTTGCCGGCACCGCCGATGATGTCCTGGTAGAAGGTAACCCGCTGGCGCCGATCGACCTCACCAATGCGGTGCGCACCGGCCATCAATTCTTGATCGATATCGCCCACAGCGCCGTGCCGGTCGACGACTTCGGCAACCCGCTGGCGCCCGACGATGACACCGTCATCAATACTGGTCCGCAGCCGGCCGGCACCTATGACAACGAGCTGCTCGACGCGCACTACATGGCGGGTGATGGCCGGGTGAACGAAAACATCGGTCTCACCGCGGTCCACTCGATCTTCCACTCCGAGCACAACCGTCTCGTTGATCACACCAAGAGCGTGGTGCTTGCAACGGGCGACGTGGACTTCCTCAACCAATGGCTGCTGACGCCGGTCGCCGCGATTCCCGCCGACCCCGCAGCCTTGGATTGGAACGGCGAACGCCTGTTCCAAGCCGCGAAGTTCGGCACCGAGATGCAGTACCAGCACCTGGTGTTCGAAGAGTTTGCGCGCACGATGCAGCCGCAGGTCGACGCCTTCCTGGCTCCACTGGGCTATGACACCACCATCGATCCCTCGATCGTCGCCGAGTTCGCCCACGCCGTGTTCCGCCTCGGCCATTCGATGTTGGTCGAGTCGATCGATCGCCTCGATGCCGACTTTGTTTCGAGTGACATCGGCCTGATCACGGCCTTTCTCAATCCGCTGGCATTTGCTGACAGTGGCCCCACCCCGACCGAGGCGACCGGCGCCATCGTGCGCGGCTTGACCCGCCAGGTCGGCAACGAGATCGACGAATTCGTGACCGAAGCGGTCCGCAACAACCTGCTGGGTCTGCCGCTCGACCTCGCCGTGCTCAACATCGCGCGCGGCCGCGACACCGGCCTGCCATCCTTGAACGGTGCGCGAGCGCAATTCTACGAGATGACCGGCGATAGCCAGCTGACGCCCTATATCAGCTGGGTCGACTTCGCAATGCATCTGAAGCACGTCGAATCGCTCGTCAACTTCATCGCCGCCTACGGCACCCACGAGACCATCACCAGCGCGACCACGCTGGACGCAAAGCGCGCCGCGGCGGCGGCGATCGTGCTGGGCGGCGTCGACGCGCCTGCAGACCGGCTCGATTTCCTCAACAGCACCGGCGCCTGGGCAAATGATGCCGGCCTCCCCAAAGACGTCGACGGCTTCACGACCACGGGTCTTGGCAACGTCGACTTGTGGGTCGGCGGTCTCGCCGAGGAGATCATGCCGTTTGGCGGCATGCTGGGGTCGACCTTCAACTTCGTGTTCGAGACCCAGCTGGAATCGCTGCAGGACGGCGACCGGTTCTACTACCTGGCGCGCACCGCCGGCATGAACTTCCTGACCGAGCTCGAGAACAACGCGTTCTCGAAGCTCGTCATGCTCAATACCGACGTCACGCATCTGCCGGATCAAATCTTCAAGGTGGCGACTTGGACCCTTGAAGTTGATCCAACCAAGCAGTTCACCGGTCTGGGGCTCGACGGCAAAGCCGATCCGACCGGTGGCATCATGATCGGCGACGTCGAGGTGACGCCGCTGGTGATCCGCGACAACCCCAACACCATCGGTGCGGATACCAACTATTTGCAATACACCGGCGAAGACCACATCGTGCTTGGCGGCACCGACCTCGCCGACATGCTGATTTC
>DATFXD010000031.1:0-7494 GCA_035258605.1 Hyphomicrobiaceae bacterium
CCGCGACGCGGACGGCTTTTATACCTACCAGGGCCGCACCGACGACATGTTCAAGGTTTCGGGCATCTGGGTGTCGCCGTTCGAGGTCGAAAGCGCCCTCGTCGGCCACGGCGCGGTGATGGAGGCGGCGGTGGTGCCGAAACAAGACCAGGACGGCCTGTTGAAGCCCAAGGCCTTCATCGTCTTGAAGCCCGGCCACGGCCAACCCAACGGCCTCGAGGAGGAGCTGAAGGAGCGGGTGAAGACCCAGGCGGGCCACTGGAAATACCCGCGCTGGATCGAGTTCGTCGAGGCCCTGCCCAAGACCGCGACCGGCAAAATCCAGCGCTATAAATTGCGCGACCCTTGAGCGACCGAAGCGGCCGATCTGGCCCTCCACCTCGGCCGGGTCTTGAGCTCGCCGAGCCCCACGCGCTCAGCCGCACGGGGCCAGCCAGCACCCCGCTGGTCAGTGGGGCGGCTGATAAAGGCAGAGGAGAGCGTAGATGCCGAGCGCGCTTTGACCGCTGATCCCGAGCGCCGGCGGCGGGCTGGCGAGTGCCGCCATCACCCGCTCGGCGTCGGTGCGGCGCAGGCAGTCAACCACCAGCACCCCGGCGGCGAGCCGATCCTTGGCGCGGCTTCGCATTTCCGCGGTATCGGTCCGCGTCTGCTCGGCCGCCCTGAGCCACAGCGCCACGCGGCCGATGCCCGCTTCGCCCGCCAGCGCCGCCACCCAGGCCGCCGCGGCCGGCGTCGGCGCCATCGTGTCGTCGGCGCGCAGCACGACCGCATAGGCGCCGATCAGCTCCCCCGCCGTCGTCGTGACGTCGCACACCGTGCGCACCATGTTGCGAAACGACGTCATGGCTTGGCGCGTCGCCGGGGTCGGATCGTTGAGGCGGGCGACGTAGGCTTCCGAGTTGAGCACGCCCGGCGTATCGACCTCGTAGCAGGCACAGAACTCGCGATCGCCGCCAGCCAACAACTGGTAGCGCCGCCCGTTGCGGAAACCGGGCACCGCCACCCGCTCCTGGAGGTGCTCGTGGTTATACCAGTGCTCGAACTGCTGCCGCCCCTCGGGCGCGCAATCGTTGAAAACGGCGAGCATGCCGGGCATGGCGGGAGCGTGCCTCGCGTTGCTGCTGACGATCGACGTTTAAGCGGCGTCGCGGCCGGCCACCGCCAACAGCCCGGCGGCGGTGAGCGCCTGGCGGATGGCGGCGATCTCCGGCGGCCGGATCTTGACCAGCGGCGGGCGCACCACGGCGCGTGGGCTGCGGCCGAGCAGCACCAGCGCCTCCTTCATGCGGTTGTGCATGTCGACGAACGGATCGGCATAAAACACGCGCATCAGCGGCTCGATGCGATCGTTGAGCCGGCTGGCCTCGGCGAGGTCGTTGGCCTTGACCGCGGCAAACAGCGCGCTCTGCAGCTCGGGGATGACGCTGCCGCTGCCCGACAACAGGCCGTTGCAGCCCATGACCAGCGAGGCAAACAGCCAGGCGCTGTGCGTCGTCAGCACGTTCACCGGCCGCGCCAGGTTCTGCAAGGTGCGCACGTGCCATTCGTGCTGCGGCACGTTGCCGATCCAGTCCTTGATGGCGCGGATGCTGGGCACCTCCTCGGCAAGCTTGAGCAAGGTGTCCTTGGCGTAGCTCTGGCCGCTGCTCAGCGCGTACTGGAACACGATCAGCGGCAGGTCGGTGGCGTCCGCGATGCGCTTGAAGTGTGCCACCGCCATCGCCGCCGACTGCCCGAGCGCGAACGGTGCGGGCGGGAACACCAGCAGCGCCGAGGCTCCGGCCGCCGCCGCCATGCGCGCCAGCCGCGCCGCCTCCAGGCTGCCGTCGGCCCAGATGCCGTTGATCAGCGCCAGCCGATCGCCGATCTCGTCCTGGGCAAGCTCGAGCACGCGGCGCTGCTCCTCGAAGCTGCAGGAGGACACTTCCGTCGAGTGCGCATTGACGGTGATGGCGCTGATCCCGGCGGTCGCCGCCACCTCGCGCAGATGCTTGCGGAAGTGGAATTCATCGATCTGAAGCTCGGCGTCGAACGGCAGCAGCACCGCGGGAATGACGCCGTGCGGAATATAGGACGTGTGCCGGGCCATGGGTCACCTCCAAAACCGAGGTCGCACTGTGCGGGGAGGGCGGCGGCCGGTCAAGGCATTGGCGCCGATCAGGCGTTCACCCCCAGCGCCCCATCGATATAGATGGTTTCGCCGGTGAGGTAGCCGAGGCCCGCCTCGAACAGCATGGCCACCAGGCGGCCGATCTCCTCGGCGCTGCCGGCGCGGCCGACGGGGATGCGCCGCTCGATCCAGCGTTGGGTGGCTGGCAGCGCCCGCGACGGGGCGTTGAGCTCGGTGGCGATAAAGCCTGGCGCGAGGTTGAGGACGCGGATGTTGTCGGCGGCCCATTCCACCGCCAGGCAGCGGGTAATGGCGCCGATCGCCGCCTTGGAGGCGCAATAGGCCACGGTCTCGGCCACGCCCAATTTGTCATAGTAGGAACCGATGTTGACGATCAGCCCGCCGCCGGCACGTTTGAGATGCGGATAGACCTCGCGTGCCGCCACCAAGGCCGCGGTGGCGTTGATGCGCATGATGCGTTCGAAGCCGGCGGCGGTCAGCTCGGCGCTGACGTGCGCCTCATAGACGCCGGCATTGTTGACGAGCCCGGCGATCGGCCCGGCCGCGGCCACCGCCGCCACCGCCCGGGCGATGTGGGCTTCATCGCCGACGTCGCACACAAAGCCACGACCGGCGGCGGTGGCGCCCGAGCGGGTCAGGCCCGCCACCTCGCGGCCGGCGGCGGCAAGCTCGAGGGCGATCGCCGCGCCGATGCCGCGATTGGCCCCGGTAATCAGGATGGTGCCGTCAGGCATCGATGAACCTCGGCTTGCGCTTGGCCTCGAACGCGGCCGCGCCTTCCTCGGCATCCTTGGTTTGGAACGACAAGGTGGAAAGATCGGCCTCGAGCTTCAGCCCGGCGTTGATCGGCAGATCGAGCGCACGCTGCACGGCGCCGCGGGCGAACGCCAATACCGGCAGGCTATAGCCGATGAACTCGCGGGCAAAGGCAATGCCGGCCTCGACCGGGTCGCCGTCGACCAGGCGATTGACGAGGCCGATGCGCTCGGCTTCCGCGGCATCGACCGTGCGCCCGGTCAGGATCAGCTCCAGGGCGCGTGCCTCGCCGATCAGCCGGGGCAATCGCTGCGTGCCGCCGTAGCCCGGAATGGTGCCGAGCTTGATCTCGGGCTGGCCCAACTTGGCATTCGGCATCGCCAGCCGGAAGCTGGCGGCCAGCGCCAGCTCGAGGCCGCCGCCGAAGGCATAGCCGTTGATGACGGCAATCGAGGCGATCGGCAGGCTATCAAGCTTGGCGAACGTGGCCTGGCCGAACTCGGTGCGCGCCTTGGCGGCAAGCATGCTTTGGTTGCGAAACTCCTTGATGTCGGCGCCGGCGCAGAATGCCTTGCCGCCGGCGCCGGTGATGATCAGCGCGCGGGCCTTGGCGTTGGCCACCGCGTCGAACGCCTCGCCGATCTGGCTGAGCATGGCGACCGACAGCGCATTGAGCGCCGCCGGCCGATTGAGCGTCAACAGCGCACAGTCATCGCGCATTGTCAGCTCGACAGACATCAGCTGGTCCCTTTCTTGGCTGGGCGTTGGATCGGCTCGGGCAGCAGCCGGCCCTGCTGCACCAGCCCGACCAATTCGCGTTTCAAGATCTTGCCGCTGGCGGTCAGTGGGAAGGCTTCGAGCCGGAGGAAGTATTCCGGCGCCTCGTAGGGCGAGAGCCCCTCGCCAATCAGGTGCTCGATGACGTCGCCGGCCGCGGCCGGGCCCGAGATCGCCATGCACACCCGCTCGCCCAGCCGCGGGTCGGCGACGGCAAAGCAAGCCACCTGTCCGACCCCGGGATGGCGCAGCGCCAGCGCCTCGATGGCGGCGGGATAGATGTTGTGGCCGCCGCGGATGATGACGTCTTTGAGCCGCCCTTCGACCTTGAGATTGCCGGCATCATCGAGGCTGCCGAGATCGCCCGACATGAACCAGCCGCCGGCGTTGAAGCTGGCCTCGGTGGCGCCCTGATCGCCGAAATAGCCGAGCATCAGGCTAGCGCCACGGCCGCCGATCTCACCGACGGCGCCGGCGGCAACCGGGGTGTTGCGGTCGGCGGGGTCGAACAGGGCGACCTGATAGCCGGCCCCGCCGCGGCCGCAGGTGGCGAGGATGGTTTCGGTGTCATCGCTAGGATGGGTGTACTGATGCGAGGAATTCTCGGTCATGCCGTAGACGTTCTGCGGCTTGATGCCCTGCGCCACGAATGCCGCCGCCAGCGCCGGCGCAATCGGCGCCCCGGCCAGGTAGAACACCGAGACCCGCCCCAGGCGCTCAAGGCGCTTGGCCTTCTGCTGGGCGAGGACGTCGATGGCATGCGTCGGCACGCCCATCACGTAGCTGGCGCCGGTTTCGATGATCCAGTCGAGCGTCGAGCGGCCGGCGGGCGGGTCGTTGCTGACAAACGCGCAGCCGGCCACCAGCCACTGCGCCACGCCGACCCAGGCGATGTGATGCGACAGCGGTGACAGCGACAGCAACACCGTGTCCGGTCCGTGGCCCCAATCGGCGACCAGATCGCGGGCATTGGCCAATAGCGTGTTGTGGGAATGCATGACGCACTTGGGCGCTCCCGTCGTGCCCGACGTGAACGCCAGATAGAGGACCCGATCGGGATCGCTGACGGGGGCGCTGGCGTTGGCGCCGGGGTCAGGAAACCGGTCGGGGGTATAGAGCACCTTGAGGCCGGCAATGTTGGCCGCTTCGCGCTCGAGGTCGACGGCGCCCCGATCGGCGCCCCAGCCGGGCTCGGTGATGAGGGCGCTGGCGCCGAGGCGCGCCACCAGCTGGCCGATGTCGCGCCAGCCGTAGCTCTTGTGCAGCGATGGATTGCAGGCCAATCCCTCGCGCGCCGCGGCCAGGAAGGTGACGACCGCCTCGGCCCGGTTCGATAGGAAAATCGAGACCCGGTCGCCCGGCACCAGGCCGCGGCGCCGCAGGTCGGCGCCGACGCCGTCGACCCACGCCTTGAGCTCGGCCCAGCTCAGCGCCCGCCGCCCATCCTTAAGCGCGATCGCCGCTGGCCGCGCACCGGCGTGGCGGGCCAACAGCGCGTAGCAGGTCTCCTCGCGCCACAGGCCCGCGGCATAGTAGCGGCGCGCCTCGGCCGGGTGATGCAGGGTCAGGAACGGGCGCATGGGCTCAGCTCCGCGGCAGCGACCTTTGCCTGGCGCGTGCCCGTCGGCACCACCGTCGCCGGCGGCGCTGGCGCGCCGGCCGCGGGCCACCAGGCTCGGCCGCCGGCGTCAAGGTCGGGCTTCATCTTCACAAGGACAAACTGGCCGCATCTCACCACCCCCGCCGCGCCCGTCGGCAACCACCGGCGGGCGCCAAACCTTGCCTTGAAGCGCGGCATTGCGACCAGTTTAAGCGCATCTTCTCGGCTTGTTGCGACAAAACCTTTCCGCTAGCATCTCAGTAAAAGAGCCGCTCGCCAACTCCGTAGCAAGCTTGTGGCCCGCGCTACAACGCCTGCGGCGTGGCTCGCAATCCCAGCCTCATGGCTTAGCCTCAGAAAAGGGAGGAAAAGTAATGTCAAACGAGTGCATCGATCAGCCGCAACTGGCCTGGTATCGCGGCCAGGTCACGCGTCGCCAGCTGATCGGCTACGGCGCCGGCGCGATCGGCGCCAGCATGCTGGTGCCGGCCCCGTGGCGCGCCGCCTTTGGCCAGGCCAAGCCCTACAAGATCGGCACGCTGCAGCCCTTGTCCGGTACCGCCGCCGCCGGCGGCAAGACCGCGCTGGTCGGTGTGCAGATGGCGGTCGATCGCATCAACGCTTCGGGCGGCATCAACGGCCGGCCGGTTGAACTGATCGTCGCCGACGATGAGTCGAAACCCGACGTCGGCCGCCGCAAGACCGAGAAGCTGGTGGAGGAAGATAACGTCGACGTGCATTTGGGCGGCTTTCTCTCCAACATTTGCCTCGCCTGCATGCCGGTGTTCGAAGAGGCCAAGATCGTCAACATGATCAGCGTCTGCCTCGACACCACGCTCACCACCACCAAGTGCAACCGCTACAGCTTCCGTCCCTACGACTATGCGCCGGCGCAGGCGGTGGCGTTTGCCCCTTACCTGGTCAACAAAATGGGTAAGCGCTGGCATCTTGGCTACGCCGATTATTCGTGGGGCCAGTCGACGCGCGATGCCTATGCCGATGAGATCAAAAAGGCGGGCGGCACCATCGTCGGCACCACCGGCATCCCGCTCGGCACCGCCGACATGACCCCGTTCCTGTCTAAGATCACCGGCGACTTCGACGGCTTCTTCGGCATCTTCTTTGGCAAGGACGGCGTGACCGTCGGCAACCAGGCCTACGATCTCGGCCTTACCAAGAAGTACAAATGGGCCGGTGACGGTGCCATTGCCGAATCGACCAACCTGCCGGCGCTCGGCAACAAGATCGAGGGCTTTGTCGGCATCAATCGCTATGTGCCGGTGTTCGATGCCCCGCTCGACACCCCGGCGCACAGGAAGTTCTTCGATGAGTCCGTGAAGCGGCTCAAGGCCATCGATCCGTCCGGTCCGCTGCCCGACCGTTACGTGCAGTCGAACTTCGAGGCCATGAATGCGCTCAAGATCGGCATGCAAAAGGCCTCCTTCCAGGGCCGGCAGGACACCATGAAGCTGATCGAGGCGCTTGAGGGTCTGGAAATGAAGGAGGGTGACGACTTCCCGCAGGGCGACAAGGTGCTGCGCAAGGAGGATCATCAGGCGTTCATCCGGGAATTCATCTTCGACGTCAAAGACGGCAAGCACCGCATCCTCGACGTCATTCCCAAGGAGAAGACCATCTTCCCGCCGGCCTGCAAGTTTGCCTAAGTGAGTGTCGCCGTGAGCGTGCCCTCCCCGGCGCACCGGGGAACGGACACCGATGCTATCATTCGCACGCACGCGCTCAGCGTGCGCTTCGGAGGTTTGACGGCGCTCAACGCCGTCAACTTCGAAGTGCGCCGGGGCGAGATTCGCGCCATCATCGGCCCCAACGGCGCCGGCAAGAGTACATTCTTCAACTGTCTGACCGGGGTGTTGCGCCCGACCTCCGGGCGCATCGTGTTTGCCGGCGAGGACATCGCCGGCTTGCCGCCCAACCGCATCTCGCAACTGGGCATCGCCCGCTCCTACCAGATCACCAACATCCTGCCCAACGCCACCACGCTGGAAAACGTGCGCATCGCCGCGCAGTCGCGTCGCCACGGCTGGAACATGCTGAAGCACCACCGCGACTTCCACGACCTGATCGACAAGGCGGCGGCGGTGTTGGACGCCGTCGGTCTGGCGGCCAAGACCAACGAGCTTGCCGCCAACCTTTCGCACGGCGAGCAGCGCAACCTCGAGATCGGTATTGCGCTCGCCACCGAGCCGCAGCTGCTATGTCTCGACGA
>DATFXD010000032.1:0-12250 GCA_035258605.1 Hyphomicrobiaceae bacterium
CCCGGAACTTGCCCACAGCCGCGGTCGTTCCCATCTGATCCCTGCCAGGGTGCAAGGTGACCTAAGCGATGTTTCCGATCCGTGACAGCGTCAGTCGCACGCACGACCCGGTCGTCGTATGGACGATCATGGGGCTGAACATTGCCGCCTTCCTCTATCAGCTCGGGCTCAGCCCGCCGGAGCTGCAGCATTTCCTCTACCAGCACGCGCTGGTCCCGCGCCGTTATTTCGCTCCCGGCTGGGCCTATCACTACGGCTTGTCGCCCACCGACTTTTGGCCGCTCCTCACCAACACCTTTCTGCATGGCGGCTGGCTGCACATTATCCTCAACATGTGGACGCTCTACATCTTCGGCCCCGCGCTCGAGGATCGGCTGGGCCCGGCGCGGTTTGCGATGTTGTACCTGCTGGCAGGAATTGCCGCCAGCGCCACCCATGCCATCTTCAACGCCACCTCGACCGTCCCGGCGCTGGGTGCCTCGGGGGCGATCGCCGGCGTGATCGCGGCCTACGCGGTACGTTTTCCCTATGCCTGGGTGCGCATCCTGGTGCCGATCGTATTCATACCCCTGTTCTTTAGCATTCCGGCGATCGCGTTCGCCGGCATCTGGTTCTTCATGCAGCTGATCCAGGGCGCGAGCGAGCTCATGTCGCCGTTCCAAGTGGGCGCCGGCATCGCCTGGTGGGCTCACATCGGCGGCTTTGTCGCGGGCTGGCTGCTGCTCGGCATCCTCGACCCGACGCTGTCCGACGGCCGGCGTCGGCCGCTCTGGTATAATGGCGGCCCCTGGGAGCGTTCCGGGCGCCGCTAGGCAAAGGCTTGGATGCCTCGCTTGAGAGGCAAGCGGCTTCGCGTTAAAAGGCGCGAAAATTCCCCCTGATCCGAAGGATGATGGCGCCCGTGGCCAACCCCCAATACGTCTATCACATGCACAAGCTCTCCAAGACCTATCCGGGGGGCAAGCAGGTCTTGAAGGATATTTCGCTGTCGTTCTTCCCCGGCGCCAAGATCGGCGTGGTTGGCTTGAACGGCGCCGGCAAATCGACCCTGCTCAAGATCATGTCGGGAGAGCTCGACGACTACGTCGGCGAGGCCTGGGCTGCCGACGGCATTCGCGTCGGCTATCTGCCGCAGGAGCCCGAGCTCGACGCTGACAAGGACGTGCTGGCCAACGCCATGGAGGGCGTGGCGGAAAAGAAGGCGCTGGTTGATCGCTACAATGAGCTTGCCGCCAACTACTCGGACGACACCGCCGAAGAGATGGCCAAGCTCCAGGACGAGATCGAGGCGCAGGGCCTGTGGGACCTCGACACCCAGGTCGAGCAGGCGCTCGACGCCTTGCGCTGTCCACCCGGTGATTGGGACGTGAGCAAGCTCTCCGGCGGCGAGAAGCGGCGCGTGGCCTTGACCAGGCTATTGCTCGCCAAGCCCGATATTCTTCTGCTCGACGAGCCGACCAACCATTTGGATGCCGAATCGGTCGCCTGGCTCGAGAGGTATCTCAAAGATTACGCCGGCTGCATCATGCTGGTGACGCACGACCGCTATTTCCTCGACAACATCACCGAATGGACGCTGGAACTCGATCGCGGCCAGGGCGTGCCCTACAAGGGCAACTATTCGAGCTGGCTGGAGCAAAAGGCCAAGCGTCTCGAGGTTGAAAAGGGCCAGGAGGAAGCAAAGCAGCGCACGCTCCGGCGCGAACTGGAATGGATCCGGTCCTCGCCCAAGGCGCGCCAGGCGAAATCGAAGGCACGCATCCAGGCCTACGAACGGCTGGCCGAGGAAGCCGGCCACGAGCAGGTCGGCAAGGCGCAGATCCAGATTCCCCCCGGTCCACGCCTCGGCGGTGTGGTGGTCGAGGTCGAAGGCCTGGCCAAGGCATTCGGCGACCGGTTGCTGATCGACGATCTCTCCTTCACCCTGCCGCCCGGCGGCATTGTTGGCGTCATTGGTCCCAATGGTGCCGGCAAAACCACCTTGTTCAAGATGCTGACCGGTGCGGAGCAGCCCGACGCCGGCAGCATCAGGCTCGGCGACAGTGTCAAGCTCGGTTACGTCGACCAGAGCCGCGATCATCTCAACGACAAAAAGACCGTGTGGGAGGAGGTATCGAGCGGCCTCGACATCATGAAGCTTGGGGACAAGATGGAGGTGAACAGCCGCGCCTATGTGAGCTGGTTCAACTTCAAGGGTCCCGACCAGCAAAAGAAGGTGGGTTTGCTGTCGGGGGGCGAACGCAACCGCGTGCATCTGGCGAAGATGTTGAAGGAGGGCGGCAATCTGCTGCTCCTTGACGAGCCCACCAATGATCTCGACACCGAAACCCTGTCCGCGTTGGAGGCGGCGCTGGAAGATTTTGCTGGTTGCGCCGTCATCATCAGCCACGATCGCTTTTTCCTCGACCGCATGGCCACCCACATTCTGGCTTTTGAGGGAAATAGTCACGTCGAATGGTTTGAAGGCAATTTCCAGGACTACGAAGCCGACAAGAAGCGCCGCCTCGGCGATGCCGCCGTCGAGCCGCACCGGATCAAGTTCAAGCGCTTCGAGCGGCGCTAGATCGGGAGGCAATGCGCCGAAGCGGCGGGACCCACCCGGCGATCGATCACCGGCGCTGAAGCGAGCCACAGCGGCGCGCCGTCACGTGGCGTGGCGGTGGGCGGCAGCTGCGATCTATGGCATCCTGGCGCCTCCTACTCCCGCTCGAACCGGCGGCCGGCGCGGTGTCACGCCTCGCGATCCCAGCAGCGCCGCCCCGCCACCGCCTCGGAGGTCTGACGCCATGGCATATGCCACAGCCCAGGGTGCGCGCATCTACTACGAGGAGGCGGGCCGCGGCACGCCCGTGCTCTTCATTCACGAGTTTGCCGGCGATCACCGCAGCTGGGACGATCAGATGCGGCATTTCGGGCGCGGCTGGCGGGCGCTCACCTGGGGCGCGCGGGGCTATCCGCCATCGGATTGCCCAGACGAGGAGGCGCTCTACGGCCAGGATTTCTTCAATCGCGATGCGATCGCGGTGCTCGATGCCGCCGGCGTCGACAGAGCGCATGTGGTGGGCCTCAGCATGGGTGGCTATACGGCGCTGATGCTGGCGGCCAAATACCCCGCGCGCGTGCTCTCGTGCACGGCGGCGGGCGCGGGCTCCGGCGCGCTGTTGGCGACGCGGCAGCAATTCGTGGCCGACGTTGGCCTACGCGCAGCGGCCTTCGAGCGGGCAGGCCAGATCGACGCCGAGGCCGTCGGGCTCAATCCAACGCGCGTCCAGCTCTTGAATAAAGATCCGATCGGCTGGCGCCGGTTCGTCGATCATCTCGCCCAACATCCCGCGCACGCCGCCGCCAAGACCTTGCGCCAGGTGCAGGGCGCTCGCACCTCGCTTTATGATTTGGAGGCGGAGTTGAAGGCTATTCGGGCACCCATCCTGCTCCTGGTCGGTGATGAGGACGAGCCCTGCCTCGACGTCAATCTGTGGATGAAGCGATTGCTGCCCAACGCCCGCTTGGCGATGGTGCCGGCGTGCGGCCATGCCATCAATTTGGAAGAGCCAGCGCTGTTCAATGGCATCGTCGAGCGCTTCATCGGCGAGGTGGAGCGGAGAGCATGGACGCCGCGCGATGCGCGGGCACTGCCGCCGGCTGCCGCCATCTGAGGCGGGTGCGGCGGCTGGCGAAGGACAGCCGCTCGCTATCCTCGGTTGAGCGCGGCGGTCAGCGCGTTCAAGTTGCCACCGTTCTGTTCGATGTAGTCTTCGAACAGCTTCTTCAGGAACGGCGTCATCCAAAAGCCAAGCACCATGGCATCGCGGACCTTGTAGCCGTTGCCGTACTTGGCCAGCAGCCAGCGCACGTCATAGGCGGTGCCGTCCTGCAGCACCACCTGGCTGTCGACCATTACGCCGCTGCTGCCGCGCGTGCTTTGGTTGGTCCAGTTGACGCGCGAGACCGGATACTTGGGGGCTTCGCTGGCGGCGTAGCGCGAAATAAAACGCACCATACCGGTGAAATAGGGTTCACGATCCGTGGCTGCCAGCTTTGCGCGGTACTGTCCCAGTGAGTAGAGCCCGATGTAGGAGACGTCGGCGTGACGCTGGATCACGGTCGCCATCATGCCGGGCGAGCGTGTGCGGGCCGCGGTCATCAGTTCCTTGCCGACCTGGGACATGTAGATGACCGGCGGATCTGCGGCAATCGCCGAGGAGGCGAGGCCGAACCGATCGGCGGCGATGGAACCGATGAGGGCGGCGGCGCTGAGCAGAGCTGCGCCACGTCTCCTCCAACCACCCCTGGTTAGATAGACCATACAACTCACAACCTTCATCATGCGCGAGCCATGTCCCTCTGCCACGACGCAGACCCCGTGCCAGCGTGTGGAGCATGCGCGTGTTTGAACACGGAATGGGGCACGCCGTCAAAGGCCTCTTCGCTCGACACTTTAACGACGGGTTGAGGCCTCGACATGGCACCGAATTGTGTCGAGCCGGCGATGCGTGAGCTTACTGGAGGCGCAGCAAAACGGGCCGTGGTACCCGGCCACGGCCCGTCCTGGGCAGCTACAGGTGTTGTCGGTTAGCTCTGGTTCTTCACCTCGGGCAGCTTGCTCACTTCATCGGCGGACATGCCGAGTTGCACATTATCTCCGGACTTGGTGAACTTACCGTCCGGGATCTCGACCAGCTTGCCACCGAAGCCAAGGAAGCCGCCGGTCTTGAGGCGAATGGCCTTAACCTTGCCATCGGGGCCGGCATCGACGCTCTGCACCGAGCCGAGCTTCGAGCCATCCGAGGAAAACACGCTGAGGCCGATCATTGGATTTTTTTGTGGTGCCGCCGACTGCTTGTCGGTGGTGGTCGGGCTGCGCGTTGAATCCGACGGCTTCATGGCCGACCCGGAGGGCGGTGTCGGAGCCGGCTCGGGCTTGGCCGCGGGCGGCGTCGCCGGCGGGGTGGTGGCCGGCGCCTGCGTCTGCGCAACGGCCGACAGGGCGGCGGCGCTGGACACAACCGCAGCGGCGCCTATGAGGCGCATCCGCGAGAGCATCGTCATGAGGGATCTCCGTTCGTTGTTGCTGCTCGATGGACAACCCGCCACGGGCGGAAAAGTTGCGCAGCACAAGCTGCCCGCACACGCCGTGAGACGGATCGACACGGGCGTGTGCGAGGTGACACGTTACTGCCATGTTTTGGCCAGTTCGCGGTCACAGCTTTGGCGCGCCGACGCCTGGTGATCGCGCCGATCGGGGCGTAAATCGCGACCGGGCGTCAATCGTACAGGGCGCGGATCGTGTCGGCGCGCCGGCGCCATCGATCTCGGTATCAACAACCAACCACAATCGGGTGCGAGCGAGCCGATGATCGCCGGCGCCGGCGCGCGGTGCCGTGGCTGTGTTCGCTGCCGGCGGTGTGTGTCGGGCCGCGCGCCCACAAGTCGCCCTGCGATCCTCGCACATCAGGATCCGAAAGCTCTTTGGGCTGACGAACGGCCGAGTGCGCGCGGCCGGTCACTTGAGCGCACCCGCATCGCGGCTGCGCGCGGATCGCGCGTGGGCATGCCGGCGCTTTGTTGGTCCGGCCCTCGGCGTCGACGTCTCTCCTTGTTGGATCCATTGTCGACGCGACCCGGGCCGTGCGACGCCCCCATTGACCGGCCGCCCTACGCCCGGCGGCCGCCCGCGACACCTGATGGAAAGGCCGGGCAGCCCGCCCCGTAGGCCCGATCTGCCCCCGAGGCGGTTTCTGACGGTTCTGGCGCCGCCATCCGGGCCTGCCAGGCGCGGTGGCAGTCCCATTCTCTTGCCGTTATCGGCCGACGCGGGACTGGACGGCGGCGGTCTTGACATATAAGGATATCTTTATATGGTGTGATGTCGATCGACAGAGACAACCATGCCGCCATTATCGGTGCCCATCACCGTCAACGTGCTGAAGGCCATGGCCGAGCCGACGCGGCTGCGCGTGCTGGCGCTGCTTGCCCACGGGGCCCTCAACGTCAAGGACCTCACCCGCGTTCTCGGCCAGAGCCAGCCCCGCATCAGCCGGCATCTGAAGCTGCTGGCGGAGGCGGGCTTGGTCGATCGCGCGCCGGAGGGCAGCTGGGTCTATTTCCGCCTGTCCGATGACCACGGCAGCCGCGAGATCGCCAATTTGGTGCTCGGCGCCATCGATGCAAACGATCCGGTGCTGTTGCGCGATCGTGCCCGCGCCGAAGCTCTGCGCGCGGAACGCGAGGCGCTGGCGCAGGCTTACTTTCAAGCCCATGCCAACGAGTGGGACAGTATTCGCGCCCTGCACGTTGCCGAGGACAGCGTCGAGGCCGCCATCGTGGCCGCGCTCGGACCGGAGCCCATGAACCTGCTGATCGATCTTGGGACCGGCACCGGCCGCATGCTGGAGCTGCTGGCCGGGCGCTATCGGCGCGCGCTCGGCATCGACCGCAGCCCGGCGATGCTGGCCTATGCCCGCGCCAAACTCGCGCGCACCAAACTCGCGCAGGCGCAAGTGCGTCAGGGGGATATTTACGACTTGCCGCTCGAAGATGGTGTCGCCGATGCGGTGGTGATGCATCAGGTGCTGCACTTTCTCGGCGATCCCGCTCAGGCGGTGCGCGAGGCGGGCAGGGTGCTGGCCCCCGCCGGGCGGCTGTTGATCGTCGATTTTGCACCGCATGAGCTTGAGTATTTGCGCGACCAGTTTGCGCACGAGCGTCTCGGCTTTACCAACGTTGAGGTCGCCCAATGGCTGGGCGACTGCGGCCTTGAACTGCGTGAGCGCCGCGACCTGGCGCCGACCAGCGCGGCGGAGGCCGGCAAGCTCACGGTTTCGATCTGGCTCGCCGGCCGGCCGACGGCGGCGGTTCCGATCAGTCAGGGCGAAGCTCGCCGCGACATCGAGCGGGTCAGCTGATGGACAACCTTAAAGAACGCCGCAGCAGGCTGGTCGGGGACGGGGATATCAGCGTCTCATTCGAGTTCTTCCCGCCCAAGACGGAAAAAATGGAAGAGGCACTGTGGAGTGCCATTCGCCGCCTCGAGCCGCTGCGGCCGCGGTTCGTGTCGGTAACCTACGGTGCCGGCGGTTCAACGCGCGAACGCACGCATGCCACCGTCGCTCGCTTGGCATCCGAAACCTGTCTCGTGCCTGCCGCGCATCTCACCTGCGTGGAGGCGAGCAAAGCGGAGATCGACGAGGTCGCGCGCTGCTATCACGCCAGCGGCATCCACCACATCGTTGCCCTGCGCGGTGATCCGGTGGCTGGTGCCGGCAGCCGGTACGCGCCGCACCCCGGTGGCTACATCAACGCCGCCGACCTGGTCGCCGGCCTGCGACGGATCGCCAATTTTGAAATCTCGGTTGCCGGCTATCCGGAGGGACACCCCGAGAGCGCCAGCCTGGCGCGCGATCTCGACAACCTCAAGGCCAAAGTCGATGCCGGGGCGACGCGGGTCATCACCCAGTTCTTCTTCGATAACGCCCACTATTTGCGGTTTCTGGAGCACGCCCGCGCCGCCGGCATTTGGGCGCCGATCGTTCCCGGCATCGTGCCAGTGCACAATTTCCGGCAGGTCTCCGGCTTCGCCGCGCGCTGCGGCGCCGCCATGCCGGCCTGGCTGGCGCGCCGCTTCGACGGCCTTGAGCACGATCCACAGACCACGCATCTGGTCGCCGCCGCCGTAGCCGCCGAGCAGGTCATGGACCTTGTCGATCAGGGCATCCGGCAGTTCCACTTCTATACCCTCAACCGGGCGGATCTGGTTTACGCCATCTGCCATCTCTTGGGCCTGCGGCCGCAGGCGCTCAAACCGGACAAGGTGGTCAACGCATGACCCGACACCAACGGATGGCCGCATTGGAGGCGCTGGGTCGCCAGCAGATCCTGATGATCGATGGCGCCATGGGCACCATGATCCAGCGGCTTAAGTTTTCCGAGGCCGACTTCCGCGGCGCGCGGTTTGCCGACCATGGCAAGCCGCTGACCGGCAATAACGACCTGTTGGTGCTGACACAACCCGACGCCATTACCAGCATCCACGCCGACTATCTTGCCGCCGGTGCCGACATCATCTCGACCGACACCTTCAACGCCCAGGGTATCTCGCTTGCCGATTACGGCATGGGACATCTGGCCTACGAGATCAACTTTGCGGCCGCCACGCTCGCCGCTAAGGCGGTCGCCGGCGCGGACCGCCCGGCCGTGGTGGCCGGCGCTTTGGGTCCCACCAATCGCACCGCTTCGATCTCGCCGGACGTCAGCAATCCGGGCTTTCGCAACGTCAGTTTCGATGAGCTGGTCGAAGCCTATGGTGAACAGGTCCGCGGCTTGATCGATGGCGGCGTTGATCTTTTGCTGATCGAAACCGTATTCGACACGCTCAATGCCAAAGCCGCCGGGTTTGCCGCCCTCAAGGTGTTCGACGAGACCGGTGTCGAGCTGCCGTTGATCATCTCGGGGACGATCACGGATCGGTCCGGGCGCACGCTGTCGGGGCAGACGCCGACCGCCTTCTACATCTCGCTGCGTCACCTCAAGCCCTGGGCGGTCGGTCTCAACTGCGCGCTGGGCGCCGAGTTGATGCGGCCCTATATCGCCGAGATTGCCGCCGTGGCCGACACCCGTGTCATCGCCTATCCCAATGCCGGCCTGCCCAATGCCATGGGCGAGTACGACGAGGGACCCCACGACATGGCCTGCCAGATGCAACCTTGGGCCAAGGACGGGCTCGTCAATATCGTCGGCGGCTGTTGCGGTTCGACGCCAGCGCATATTGCCGCCATCAAGGCCGAGGTCGAGAGCTTGGCACCGCGTCGGTTGCCCGAGATCGAGCGCCGTATGCGCCTGTCTGGTCTCGAACCCTTCGTGCACGGCTGACGCCGGGGAGCAACGACAGCGATGAGCCTTGCGAGCGCCGCGACCACCTTCATCAACATCGGTGAGCGCACCAACGTCACCGGCTCGATCAAGTTTCGCAAGCTGATCGAGGCCGGCGACTACGCCGCGGCGCTGGCCGTCGCCCGCAGCCAGGTGGAAAACGGCGCGCAAATCCTCGACGTCAACATGGACGAAGGCCTGCTCGATTCCGAACGCGCGATGGTGACGTTTCTCAACCTGATCGCCTCGGAACCCGATATCGCCCGCGTGCCGATCATGATCGATTCATCGAAATGGTCGGTGATCGAGGCGGGCTTGAAGTGCGTACAGGGCAAGGCGATCGTCAATTCCATTTCGCTGAAGGAGGGCGAAGCGGCATTCTTGCAATCGGCACGCAAGCTGCTGCGCTATGGCGCCGCCGTGGTGGTGATGGCCTTCGACGAAGAGGGACAGGCCGATCGGGTGGAGCGCAAGGTTGCGATCTGCGAGCGCGCCTACAACTTGTTGACCGGCGAGCTCGGCTTTCCTGCCGAAGACATTATCTTCGACCCCAACATCTTCGCGGTGGCGACCGGCATCGAAGAGCACAACGGCTACGGCCTCGCCTTCATCGAAGCGACCCGCCAGATCAAGGCAAAGCTGCCGCACGTGCATGTTTCGGGCGGGGTCTCCAACCTGTCATTCGCATTCCGCGGTAACGAGGCGGTGCGCCAGGCCATGCACTCGGTGTTCCTCTATCACGCCATCAGGGCCGGCCTCGATATGGCGATCGTCAACGCCGGCCAGATTGCGCTCTATGACGATATCGAGCCCAACTTGCGGACCCTGTGCGAGGACGTGATCCTCAATCGCCGCGCCGATGCCACCGATCGCCTGCTGGAGGTCGCGGACAGATACAGGGGCGAGGCTGGCAAGCCCAAGGAAAAGGATCTTGCCTGGCGCGACGCCCCGGTTGCTGAGCGCCTCAAGCACGCCCTGGTGCACGGCATCAACGACTATATCGAAGCCGATACCGAGGCCGCCCGGCGCTTGGCCGCCAAGCCGATCGAGGTGATCGAGGGACCATTGATGGCCGGCATGAATGTCGTGGGCGATCTGTTCGGCGCCGGCAAGATGTTCCTGCCGCAGGTGGTCAAGTCGGCGCGCGTCATGAAGCAGGCGGTGGCCTACCTGCAACCCTACCTGGAGGCCGAAAAGAGGGCCTCCGGCCTCGACCAACTGCCGGCGGCGGGCAAGGTGGTGATGGCGACGGTCAAGGGCGATGTGCACGACATCGGCAAGAACATCGTTGGCGTTGTGCTGCAATGCAACAACTACCAGGTGATCGACCTCGGCGTCATGGTGCCGGCACAAAAGATCCTGGAGACGGCCAGGCGGGAGAAGGCGGATATGATCGGCCTGTCGGGGCTAATCACGCCCTCGCTCGACGAAATGTGCCATGTCGCGGCCGAAATGGAACGGGAGCACTTCAGCGTGCCGCTGTTGATTGGCGGTGCCACCACCAGCCGCGTGCATACCGCGGTCAAGATCAATCCAAACTACGTGCGCGGCCAGGCCATCTACGTCACCGACGCCAGCCGGGCGGTCGGTGTCGTATCGCGGTTGATGTCAGATGGCGAGCGCGCCCCCTACATCGACGGGATCCGCGCCGAATATGCCAAGATCCGCGATGGCTATCTCAAGGGCGAGAGCCGCAAAACCCGGCTCCCGCTCGCGGCCGCGCGCAACAACCGCTTCAAGATCGACTGGCGGGCGTTCCGCCCGGTACGACCGAGCTTTCTCGGTTGCCGCGTGTTCAAGTCCTACCCACTGGCGGAGCTGGTGGGCTACATCGACTGGACGCCGTTCTTCGCGACCTGGGAACTGACGGGCAAATATCCACGCATCCTCGACGACAACGTGGTCGGCAGCGAAGCCAAAAAGCTGTTTGCCGACGCGCAGGCGCTGCTGCGCCGGCTGGTGAGCGGCCACTGGCTCACCGCCAATGCCGTGATCGGCTTCTGGCCCGCCAATGCCGTGGGCGATGATATCGAGCTCTACCCCGATGATGACCGCACCACACGCCTTGCCATGCTGCATACGCTGCGCCAGCAAATGGCACGCGAGAACGCGCCCGATCGGCCCAACCTGGCGCTGGCCGACTTCGTGGCGCCAAAGCAAAGTGGCGTTGCCGACTTCGTCGGTGGGTTTGCCGTCACCGCCGGCATCGGCGAGGCAGAGGCCGTTGCCCGTCACATCGACGCCAGCGACGACTATAGTCGGATCATGCTGAAGGCGCTGGCGGACCGGCTGGCGGAGGCCTTGGCCGAGCGCATGCACGAGCGCGTGCGCCGCGAACTCTGGGGCTATGCCAGCGATGAGCGCCTGGTTAACGAGCAGCTGATCGCGGAGGCCTATCGCGGCATCCGGCCGGCGCCCGGCTATCCCGCGCAACCCGATCACACCGAAAAGGCAACCATCTTCGACCTGCTCGAGGCGGAAAAGGCGGCGGGCATTCGCCTCACTGAAAGCTACGCCATGTGGCCGGCGGCTAGCGTCTCGGGTCTTTATTTGGCGCACCCCGATAGCCATTACTTCGGCGTCGGCAAGGTCGAGCGCGACCAAGTCGAAGACTACGCTCAGCGCAAGGGCTGGAGCCTCGAGGAGGCCGAGCGTTGGCTGGCACCGGTGCTCAACTACGAGCGCAAGCTCGCGCGCAATGTGGCGGCGTGACCGCCAAATTGGCCTCCCGCGCGTCCAAAACCGGCAAAGCGCTCAATCCGGCCAGCCGACCCATCGCGCGCTGTGATCGCACCCTTTCCCGGGCGCGGGGGCGCGCCCGGCCCAAACATTGGCCACGCGCCCGTGCACACCGCTTGCCCTGCGACGCTGGCAATGCCGATGCCGCCCGCGTTCGCGCGGCACCTTGTGGCCGTGCGCGGCGATTCGAGGGCTGTGATTCGACGAGGATGAGGGTTGATTGACAAACCTAGGGCGCGGAGATCAGCCGCTCCGCGCCCTCAAGGTTCATTGGGACAATGGCTGATCCCACTTCCCGCGATCAGCACAGTGTATCCCTCACTAGAACATCCCAAACACGACTGCAGTCAGAAAGGCGAAGGATATCAGGGCAGCAAGCACATTGAGCCTGGTCCGTAGTTCCATCGCTCTGCCTCCGGCGAGAGTTGACGCAAGTTGCCCCGCGCCAACGCGGGAATCTAGGGATCGGTTCGATGACTGCCAAGCGAATTCGCTGCTGCAGCGCAATAAATCGATGATGTCGAATGAAGTTCCCGGATTGCCTCACCGCTTGGTGCACAACAACCACTTCTAACCTAGTCTTATACAAGAGGTTTGACTGAGTAAAGGTGCTGTATTAACCTTACATTCAGATTGTAGAGCT
>DATFXD010000033.1:0-3001 GCA_035258605.1 Hyphomicrobiaceae bacterium
GCTCCTGGTCGTTTCTGATGGCGCGCCGGTCGATGACGCAACGCTCGACGCCAATAACGGCGATATCCTGCATCGCCACCTCAAAGACGTCATCGCGGGCATCCGGCAAGCGTCGGATATCCGCCTTGCGGCGATCGGGCTTGGTCACGACGTCTCCATCTACTACTCAGAAGGGATCGTCATCACCTCGCCGGACGAGCTGACGGGCCAGGTGCTGCCATTCTTGGCGGGTTTGCTCGCGGATCAGCCGTTGACGGATGGCCGCAGCAACCTCTAACGGCTCGCCCGCCGCGCCCTCGGCCACCTGTCCTTCGCGATCCAGGCAACGAGATGGGCGCGGCTCATAGAGGTCCCTTGTTTAGCCGTGAGGCGCGGCTCGGTGCCCGCCGGTCAATGATTAGGTGAGCTTGCGATAACGAGATCGGTGGCCAGGGCGCGCAACCGACGTAGTGGCTTTCTCCCCACAGGCTTTTCGTCGCGGCGCAAAGCCGCCACGACCCTTGAAACAGTCACGCGAGGTATCGCCACCCGGAGAGGCCGGCCATTTTGGCATAACCTGCCAAAAGCATAGATTGGCGCTCGGCAGCTACCAGGACTTCAGCAGGCCAAAATTGGCGCGACATATTGGGCAGCGCTTCGACATGCGTGGCTGTCGAGCGGAGGCCGCGAGCTTTTGCGCGGCAGCACGGCTGCACTCCCATACGAGGGCCCAATGCTACATCCGGAGGTGCTGTTGGTTCCCGTTCTGATGGTGCTGGACTACTACCTGACGCTGTACGGCGCGCATTTGGCCGAGCAATCGTATCGGCGACACTTCAAGACCGAGCACTATGAGCTCAATCCCATTTGGCAGCGCGCCGTGGCCCGGCGTCGGTGGATCAATCTGTGGCATCTTGCCTGCGTGCTGCTGGTGGGAGGCGCACTTGTGTTCCTGGCGGAGGTCCCGGAACCGGAGAACGAGTTGCTAAACCCCTTGCTTGGCTTCATTCTCACCTTCAATGGCCTGGTGCTGGGGCGCCACCTGTCCAACATATTGACGTTTCTTCATCTCGCTCGCCGGCCTGACGAAGTCGTGGGTGAAGTACGCCTTTCCCACAGCTTCGTCATATCGCTGTCAATCTACCAACTCCTGACGGTGGGGCTGCCGATCATATTTGTTGCCATCTTCTCGCCGAGCGGGTTCGTCTATGGCGCCGTCGCGGCGGTCCTGGCGATCGCAGGCCTGCAGACCCTATGGCTGGTGCGATCGCGCAAAACTCGCGCCAAGCACGCAGCGATCGAACCCGCGGGTTAAGACGTGTTCGGGCGCGGCGTCCCAAACCAATTCACCCTCACGCTTGTGAACGAGCGCGACAGGACACGAGCACGCCGGCGAGAAGCGCATCCCTCTATCTCGCAAGATCCAAGCCGGCTGCGCGAGTGTCCTCGATCGAGACAGCGTCGGCGATCGGTTCCGGATTCGGTCGATCCCCGAGGATCGCAACCTCCTATGCAGTCATGCGCATCGGCGGCGACGCTCCCGACGCTGCAGCCGCACTGCAAATCACGGCTCAAAGATAGGTCGGATTGCCACCAGTGCAATTCATCCTGAGCTCGCCGTGAAGCCGACAGAGGTGCGCAGGCTGGTCGAATGAGGCCTGCCGGGATCTCGCCGGGGAGTTGCCGTTTGCGTCCTGTCGTCGAGCCCGGATCCGATGTTAAAATGCTCGATCTTTCGGCACGAACTTGGAGCGACCCATGAAAGACAACAGCATTCGCCGGGCCGTGCGCGAAGGGCGGGCGGCGCTCGGGACCGGCCTCAAGGAGTTCGCCGCGCGCGGTATCCCGTGGATCATTGAGGCGTCCGGCTTCGATTACTGCACGATCGACCACGAGCACGGGGCCTTCGATCTTGAGACCATCGCCGATCTCGCGGCCTGGTTCCAGGCTACCAGCGTGTCGCCGTTCGTGCGCATCCACAAATCGTTCATGCATCTCATCCCCGCTATCCTTGATCAGGGCATCATGGGCATCCAGGTCTCGGAGGTGGACAATGCTGAGGAGGCTCGCGCCATCGTGCGAGAAGCCAAGTATCCACCGATCGGCAACCGCGGCATTGCGGGACTGGGGCCGCATACCGGCTACAAGAGCTACGGTGCCAGACACTTGTCCGAGTATGCGCCGTGGGCCAACGCTAATATCATCGTCTGCCCGTCGATCGAGTCGCTTGAGGGCCTCGAAAACGTCGAGGCGATCGCTGCGATCGAAGGCATAGATATGATCGCCTACGGCCACTCGGACCTCAGCGCCAGGCTTGGCGTCCACCTCGAGCTCGAGCACCCGCGCTTCAAGGCTGCCGTGCACCGGATCGCAAAGGCCTGCGGCGAGCACGGCAAGCTTGCCCGGGGCTCGGCAGAGACGGAAGCGCAGATCGAGGAGTACTGGCGGCTCGGGTGCAAGGTATTGAACCTGCCCGGCAATGACGTCAGCACGTACCTCGACGGCCTCAAGGCGCGCGCCGGCCGCGCACACGCACGGCTCAAGTCGATCGGTGTGCCGACGCCTGAGTAACTCAAGGAGCCTTCGGTCAGTGGTGCTGGCCCGCAAAGGCCCAGCCGCTGACAGCTGCTCCTACAAGCCGATGGCGATGCGCCAAGATAGTGAGGAGAAGCGCTCGCCTTCGACGGCATTTGGCAGTGCGCTGAAGCTGGCCCGCGCTGCGCCATGCTCCAGCGTGGCTTGACCGCGTGCGGTGGTTCCAGCCCGTGAACGCCGACGATGGTCATCGACAACGGCTTGTTGCCCTGAGGCATGCGGCTAACCTCCCGCCAGCGGGCTCGTCACGTCCCGGAACGACGGCCTTGAGGAGGTCACAACGTCGACGACCGTCGGCTCGGCGCCGCCGAGGGCCTCGCGCAGCGCTGGTCCGATTTGTTCGACACGCTCGACGCGGATGCCGCGGCAACCTATGGCGCGCGCAATGGCGGCGAAGTCCATGTCGGCGAACGTGCTTGCAATTGGC
>DATFXD010000034.1:0-6984 GCA_035258605.1 Hyphomicrobiaceae bacterium
GGCCGGTCCTGGTCCGCAGAGCGCCATTGCTGTCGTTGCGGAAAATCAATTCCCCCCAGCCTCCGTGCTCGGAATGTTCGCCTCGCTGGCCAGTAACCCCAGAACGATGTGCAGGTTCCACCGGCCAGCCCGGCTCAAGCAGCCTCGCGCCTACTCCTTGCTAACACGGTCGAGGACGCGCTCGAGCAGCTCGAGGCTCAGGTCCATTTCCGACTTGCTGATGTGTAGGCTCGGCGCCAAGGTCACCACGTTCTTGTAGTAGCCGCCGATATCGAGCACGAGGCCGTATTTCCTGCCGCCGACTTCGATATCGCCTTTCAGGCCTTCGTCCACCATGCGGTCGACGATGGCCTTGGCGGGCGTGAAGCTGTCGTGCGCCTCGCAGATCTCCATGCGCAGCGCCATGCCGAGCCCGTCGACATCGCCGACGATCGGGAAACGTCGCTTGAGATCCTCAAGTCCCGCCAGCAAATAGGCGCCCTTTTCCATCACCAGCGTTTCGTAGTCGGTCTCGCGCATCATATGCATGGCTTCGAGCGCCACCGCCGTACCCATCGGATTGGCGTTGAAGGTCGAATGCGTCGATCCCGGCGGGAACACGCTGGGGTTGATCAGCTCCTCGCGCGCCCACACGCCGGCCAGCGGATTGAGCCCGTTGGTGATCGCCTTGCCGAACACGATGGCATCCGGCTTGACGCCAAAGTGCTCGATCGACCACAGCTTGCCGGTGCGGTAGAAGCCCATCTGGATCTCGTCGACGACGAGCAGGATGCCGTGCTGGTCGAGCACCCGCTTCAGCTCGACAAAAAAGTTCTTCGGCGGCACCACATAGCCACCGGTACCCTGGATCGGCTCGACATAAAACGCGGCGTACTCGGCCTCGCCGACCTTTGGATCCCAAACGCCGTTGTACTCGCTCTCAAACAGGCGCTCGAACTGCTTCACGCAGTGGTGCCCGTACTCCTCCTTGCTCATGCCCTTCGGGCCGCGGAAGTGGTACGGGAAGGGCAGGAAGTGGGCGCGATCACCGAAGTGGCCGTAGCGGCGCCGGTAGCGGTAGGAAGAGGTAATTGCCGATGCGCCGAGGGTGCGGCCGTGGTAGCCACCCTCGAAGGCAAACATCAGGCTCTTGCCGTGCTTGAAATTGCGCACCAGCTTGAGGCTGTCCTCGATCGCCTGGCTGCCGCCAACATTGAAGTGCACGCGGCCCTTGCTGCCGAATTTCTGCTCGGCATCGCGCGCAATGATGGCCGCCAGCTCGATCTTCTCGCGGTGCAGATACTGACTGGCGACCTGCGGCAGGCGATCGAGCTGCCGGCGCACGGCTGCATTGAGGCGCGGATTGCGGTAGCCGAAGTTGACCGCCGAATACCACATCTGCAGATCGAGGTATTCCTTGCCCTGGGCATCGTACAGGAATGACCCCTCGGCGCGCTCGAAGATCTTGGGCGGATCGGTGTAGTGCACGGTGTCGCCGTGCGAGCAGTACTGCGCCTCGAGCGCCAGCAGCTCGGCTTCGGACAACCGCTCGGCCGCTGCGGTCTCGGCGCCCCGGGGCGGCTGGCTGATCAGTTTTTGCATCGCTACTCACTCATGCCGGCAACTAATCATCCGCCCGCTGCAAGCTAGCGGCAGGCATGCTTGCATCGTGGCCATCGAGCCAGCCCGCCAGGATAATGGCGGCTGTCTCGAAATTATCGAACGCACGCACCGGTAGCCCGGTTGCCACGCAGTGCGGCAGCAGGGCGCTCTTGGCCAGCACCAGATCGGCGCGGCGGGCGATGCAGAAGTCGGAGCGGCCGTCGCCGATCACCATGCGCAGATCGAGGCGGGCCTTGTCCGTAAACTGACATTTGCAGTTCCCCGACAACGCCTCGCAGGCGCTGCGGGCGTGCGGAAACCGCAGCCGCCAGCGATCCTCGCCGCGCCACTCCAGATGATTGGCGTAGAAGGCAAGATCGAGATCATGCCGCTTCAGTACGGCCTCGACCGTGCGGTCCAGTCCATCCGACACCACGGTGACGTCGTGACCGGCATCGATGCACAGATCGACAAAGCTCGCAAAGCCGGGGTCGATCTCGATCGTCTCGATAAAGTCGTCGAGCTCACCAGGCGTGGCACGAACGAGATCGATCTGGCGCACCAGACACTCGCGCGAGCCAATCAGGCCGGCCTTCCAGTCATCCTCGATCAGACGCCACTCGGGCGCCGCGAAGCGCTCGAGAAGAGAATCGGTGGTATCGAGGGAAGCGATGGTTCCGTCGAAATCGACGAACACATGACACTTCACACGCGGACGCGACACTATTACAGAACCCGTTGATGGAATTGCCACACCTCGGGTCCGAGATGGGGCCTGGTTGGATCGCCTCTTTAGCTTCCAATGGCCGTGAAGCCAATCGGTTTCATTCACATTTACGTTAGGTCGCATCTATCGGTTGTAGCGATAGATGGCGCCGTGCACGCCAAAGTTGGGTGGAGCCCCAAATTAGCGCGAGTTAACCTTGGGTCAGGCTGACGAATGTGAAGGTGCCCGAGACAGTTGGCCGCAGGCCTTGAGCTTGGCTTTGGGTGCGCATTGTTGGTTGGCTGACGATTGTTCAGTGCCGCGAGCCGCACAGCACGGCGACCGCGCAATAGCTGAGCGCTGCACCGCTCAAGCCGAGCAGGTAGGGTGCGGTGAGGCCGAACCCATAGCCGCCGATCGCCCACAGCGCCATGCCCGACAGGATCGAAGCATAGGCGCTGGCCGGGCCGCCGAAGCGGGTAAATAGCGCAAACAGCGTGGCCACGAATACGCCGGCGCTGCCGAAGGCGGACGCGGTCTCGACCAATTCGTGAATGCCCTCCGAACTGAGCGCAATCAGGAACGCCACCAGGCTCAAGCCCATCACCGTCATGCGCACCGCCCACAGCTTGCCGCGCTCGCTGAGGTGGGGAATGATCCGTACAACGATGTTATGTGAAATCTGGGAGGCGGGCGCATGCAGCGCCGAATGCACCGCCGACAGAATGGCGGAAATGACGGCGCCGGCGAAGGCGACATAAAGGATGCCGGGCAGATAAATCTCTGCCAGCTTGGCGACCAGCTGCTCGGCGTCTTGGGTGCTGGGAACGAGGCCGGGGCCGACCAGGCCGAGGAACACCGGCACCAAGCCGATCGCGAGGTAGATGCCGCCGCCCACCACCGTGCCGGCCGCCGCAACGTTGGCCGAACGCGCCCCGAGAAAGCGCGAAATCAGTTCGACGGCGACGATGGTGCCGCAGATCGGAATGGCAAGATGCTCGAGCTGCGCCAGCAGGCCCTCGTCGGAATTGGTAAGCGTCAGACGGGGCGCCTCGATGCTGGCGAGCCCGGTCGAGATGCCGCCGACCTCGTTGGCGACGATAATGCCAAGGATGATCAGGCCGGCCAGGACCGCGATGCCTTGGATGGTATCGGTGACGGCATCGGCCAATAGGCCTCCGACCACGGAGTAGGCTGCGACCAGCACCGCGGCAATGCTGATCGCGGTCTTGAGCTGCAGCCCGCTGTTGAGGCTCATCACCTGGCCGAAGGCGCGCACCTGGGCGGCCGCCCAAATGATCGAGCCCGGCAGCAGCATGACGACCACCAACCGCTCTACCCCCGGCGAATAGCGGTGGCGAAAGAGGTCGGCAAACGTCGTCAGCCCGCGCGACCACAAGGCGCGCGCGAACAGGAGGCCGACGAGGACGATGGCGCCGGCATAGCCGATGGGATCAACCATCGCCCCCGCCAGCCCTTTCTCGTAGACCGCGCCCCCGGAGGCCACGATTGCCTCGGCGCCGAAGTAGGTGGCAAACACCGAGAAGGTAACGAGCGCCACCCCCAGGCGGCGGCCGGCCAGGATGTAGTCGGCCTCGCTCGCCATGTGACGCGACACCAAGACGCCGACCGCGAACTGGGCCAGCACGTAGGCCAAGATGCCGAAAAGGACGATGTTCATCCGGCTCCCCAATCGCAACCAAGGGGAAAGCCGTGCTCACCTGACCGCGCCTCGCCGCCGATCGCTCGGTGCGGCGGGGACGGCGGTGCGCGATGCCTCGCCAAACTTCCCCCCTAATCCTTTGTTTAAAGCACACTTGAGCATTTCGGGCATCCATCCCCATATGCTCGGTTTGTGCTCCCCAGACCCGAGGCTGCTTTGCAGACGTTCGTGGGCAGGTTCTCCCCGTTTCGTGCCGGCACCGCCACGCTGGCGGCCGTGGCACTGATTTTCTCGCACGTCCCGCGGCTCGCCGCAGCGCCCTTCATGACGCGGGCCGAATACGAAGCCTGCCAGGCCAGGGATGAGCAGGGTTTCCGGACCGCCATCGAGGCGGTGACGCGCCGGGGCCTTGAGACCGGGCTGGTCGGCCTCGACTACAAGGCGCAAGTCGGCGATGAGTGGCGGCGCGGCAATGTCGACGACATCATCGACCGCCAGGTTGATGTGGCGATCGATCAGGTGCGCGAGGAGGCAAGCTGGATCGAGCTGATGCAGTCGCTGGCCTCCAAGGACAAGGGGGAGCAGCTTGCGACCGCCGTGGCCGAGCGCGTCTACCGCTCGGACGCCATGAAAAAGGCCATTGAGGAGGTGGCCGCCGGGGTCGGTCGGGAAATCGGCAAGCGCATCGAATTGGCGGCGGCGGACACCGCCGGCCCCGCCGGCCAATGCATGCAGGCATTCCTTGGCCAGCGCTTCGGTGTGACCGTGGCCCGCGCCGTCAGTGCCGATGCCGGTGGCCAACTGGGGGTCGACCCGGCCAAGGTCGGCGCCCAGATCACCAGCGGCCAACTGTTGCTTGAGGGCAGCGAAGGCATTGCCGGCAGCGTGCTGTTGATCGTGCGGCGGCAGTTGTCGACGATCGCAACGCGGGTCGGCCAGCGCATCGTCGGATCGGTGCTGAGCCGGCTGGTATCGGTCGTCGCCGGCGGCGTCGGCCTGGTGCTGATCGCCAAGGACATCTGGGATTTTCGCCACGGCGTGTTGCCCATCATCGCCGATGAAATGAAGTCGAAGGCGACCAAGGAAAAAGTGCGCGACGAGCTGGCGGCGACGCTCTCCGAGCACGTCGGCGACAGCATCCGCGACATCAGCGCCAACACCGCCGCGCGTGTGGTAGAGATCTGGAGCGACTTCCGCCGCGCCCACGCCAAGGTGCTGGAACTCGCGGAGAAGAACGAGGGCTTCCGGCGGTTCCTCGATCAGATCGCCGGCACCGACATGCCGCGCCTTGACGAGATCGTCGGTCTCATTCTGACCAGCGAGGGCGAGCCGGGCGTCCTCAAGCGGCTGGGCGACGGCACCTTGCACCAGGCGGTTACGCAACTGCCGCCGGAGGCCTTGGAGATTGCGCGCGAGTCGGGGTCAATTGAGACCGCGTTCAAGTGGTGGGCCGTGGCCGGCGACAGCCTGGGCAAGGTCGTGGCCTTCGAGGTCCACCGGCGGGCCAGTCCGCAATCGTTCACGAAGGCCGGTTTGCTGCGGCTGCTCGCATTGCAGGATCGGGTGCCGATCACGCGCCTGGCGGCGCTGCAAGCAACCGCCAGAGACGCGCTGTTCGAACTCGAAAGCGGCGAGCTCAAGTCGCTCGCCCGCTCCCTCGATGAAGGCGAACTCGACAGCCTGGCGCGTTATCTGACGGCGCTGCCGACCGCTGCCGCCCAGCGCCTGCTGCGGGCCGCGGTCAAGGCACCCTCGCGCATGGCCGAACTCGGCAGGCCCGCCGTGCGCGATGCCATCATCGCCAGCCCCGACCAGTTGGCGGCGGTCGGCATGATGCTGCAAACAAGCGCGCTGCCCAATCCCGGGGTGATCCTCGACCATGTCCAATTGGTGCTCGACGGGCGGGTTGCTCCACGCCTGTTGTGGGAGAAGCATGCCTGGTCGCTCGGCATCGCCGCCTTACTCGCGCTGTTCCTGGCGATGGTGATGAAACGGCTGCTGCTTGGCACGCGTCCCAAAATCGTGGTGGCGGCGGCTCCACCGGCTGCGGCCAAGGCACGAGGACAATAGTGCGGCTCCTCACCACCGACACGGTCGAGGACCGACCGATCGACAAGGGTGACGTCGTTTATGCCTGCGCCGTCAGCGGCGCCAATATCATTCGCGACATGCGCGAGGCCGTCATCAATACCATCGGCGGTCATATGACGAAGTACGAGGCGTTATTGGACGCCACCATTGCGCGCGCCCTCAACGTGCTTTCCGAGCGCGCCGGCGCGCAGGGCTACGATGGCGTAGTCGGCGTGCGCATCTCCCATCCCTACATTACCAGCGGCGCCATCGAGGTGGTCGTCATCGGCACGGGCTTCCGCTACGCCAGCCGTCCCTGAGGGTTACCCACACAAGCTTTAGCTGCTGCGGTGGCGCCGGGCGGCGGCATTGGTATAAGCGCCGGCCGGCTGCTGCCACGTTTGAGTCGGGGCTGTGACACGGCGCGGGTCAATCAGGGGAGACGACCACCATGGCCTTGAAGGCTCCGGGCATCCTGGTGTTCACGCTATCGATCATTTTGTCGCTCGCCGTTTTGTTCTCGCGTTTCTTCGGCGCTAGCGTCCCATTCCTTACCGGTGACACCACCCAATTTTATGCCATGTGGGCGGCCTACCTTGTGCTGCTGCTCGGTTGCATCATGCGCGGGCTATGACGCGTCATGCGCGAGCTATCCTGGACGCGTTCAGTGATGATGACCAATTCGGCTGTGCCCATCTGTCGCGCGGCTTTTGGTGCCCTGGAATAACCGCGCCGCTGTGCGCTTCTTCCGCTAATGGAGAAGGGTTTCGAGCGGCGCCGACAAACCTTCCACCCTAGCCTGCGCAGGTGGATGCGGGAGATCATTTTGGCCCTGCTGCTGACCATCGCGGCGGTGACGGTGATCACCGTCGCGTTGTGGCGAGGGGACGGGGCCAATCAAGGGGTCGTGCCGCTGGCACGCAAACAGTAGTCGTGCCGCTGGCACGCAAACAGTAGGCTTGCC
>DATFXD010000035.1:0-5904 GCA_035258605.1 Hyphomicrobiaceae bacterium
CAGATCATTGATCGGTTTCGATGATCCTCACACGACAGCTCATGCGGAGGTGATTCAGTGAGCAAGCAAGAGGACAACAAGGCCATCGTCGGCCGTTGGTTTACCGAGTTTTGGGGCAAGACCGTCAATCTCGCGGTCATCGACCAGATTGCAGCACCAGACATGCTGCTCAAATACTCGCTGCACGAACCTCGCCGCGGCCATGACGACATCAAGGCGTTCATGACGGACTTCCGTAACGCATTCCCAGACCTCAATTTCTGGGGCACTGCCGATCTGATCGCCGAGGGCAACTACGTCGTGGGTCAATGGGAAGGTGGAGGCACCCACACCGGGCCGGCCTTCAATGATTTTCTGATCGGTGGCCTGCCAGCCGCGACCGGCCGCAAGATGCATTTCACCGGAACCACAGTGCTGAAAATAATCAACGGCAAGATCATCGAGGAGATCGGCCTCGACGACGGCGTGACGGCCCTTACCCAACTGGGGCTGATCAAGGCGGCCTAAGCCCAACTGGCAGATGCCGCACCCGGAGACCGAAGTGATCCTCGGTCATCGGATGCGGCCCGCACGCTGTGCCGGCCGCATCTCGCCTCTCTGCGCACCGGACCCGAGCCCAGGCGCGCCGCTCTTGATGGTGCGGGGGGCACGCCGCTCCAGCCACAGGCGCAACTCTCCAGATCGGGGCGTCGACGACGAGCTGATCGGCAGCAGGATAATGCGTGCTCGCTCGCCAGGCACCAGCCACGATGGGGCACGATCGCTGTGGATCGTGGAAATGACGAAGCCCGGCTACGCAAACGGGTCGGCCGAACAGAAATCGGGTGGCGTTGCCCGGTGTTTCCGGTCGATCATCGGATAACGCCCGTCCTTAACGTGGCAAGGTGAGCAACGATCGGAGCGTCCACCGAGATTGCCGCATCATCTCGCCAGGAGCATCCCGCAGGGAATGTAAGACCATGCCTGCTACTTCTGCCAACACGCTGAAGCCAACGCTTCCATCGGTGGCCGCGGATCCGCGATGGGCCCAGATTGTGGCGCGCGACAAAACGGCCGACGGTCACGTCTGGTACTCGGTTGCCACCACGGGCGTCTATTGTCGTCCGTCATGCCCATCGCGCACCGCCAACCCGCGCAACGTTCAGCTGCACGACAGTTTGGAAAGCGCCAGGGCGACCGGCTTTAGGGCGTGCCGGCGCTGCAATCCGGAGGGACCCTCGCTGCAAGCCGAGCATGCGGCCCTGGCGGCAAAGGCGTGCCGGATCATCGAAGCCACCGAACAGGTGCCGTCGCTGCAGAAGCTGGCCGGCGCGATCGGCCGCAGCCCCAGTCATTTCCATCGTCTATTCAAGGCCGCCACCGGCCTGACGCCGAAGCAATATGCCGCCGCCCACCGTGCCAATAGGGTGCGTCAGGGATTGGCTTGCGGCAACAGCGTCACCGAAACCATCTACGACGCGGGCTTCAACTCCAGCGGGCGCTTCTATGAGAAGGCGACCGGCATGCTCGGCATGACGCCGTCGCAGTATCGCGCCGGCGGCAGCAGCGAGGCCATCAGGTTCGCTGTCGGACAGACCTCCCTCGGCGCCATTCTAGTCGCCTCAAGCAAGAAGGGCGTCGTCTCAATCCTACTCGGAGACGACCCGCACCATTTGCTGCGCAATTTCCAGGATCGTTTTCCGAAATCACATCTGATCGGCGCCGACCGCGACTATGAGGCTGTGGTCGCTCGGATCGTCGGCTTGGTCGAGGCACCTGGTATCGGCCTCGACCTGCCGCTTGATGTCCGTGGCACCGCCTTTCAGCAGCGTGTATGGCAGGCATTGCGCGAGATTCCGATCGGCGAGACGGTTTGCTATGCCGAGGTCGCGCGGCGTATCGGATCACCGCAGGCCGCCCGCGCGGTCGCCGGTGCATGCGCCGCGAACAATCTCGCCGTCGCCATTCCCTGTCACCGTGTGATCCGCGACGATGGTTCGCTGTCGGGATATGCCTGGGGCGTCGAGCGCCGGCGTCGTTTGCTCGTCCGCGAAGCCCGGAATGCGTGCCAGCCGTCGGGGTCATCACCCACCGTGTCGGACCGAAACCAGCAGTGCCGTGCGCCAGGAGCCATCGATTGCCCTGCCGACGAACATCGATGATGGGCTGCGGTCCATGCTCGCCGCCGCAATGTCTCATCACCCCAATGGGCTGACGCCGGCGGCAGTCCAGCTCTTGATCAACACCAACGCTGACTGGTGCTTGCATGCACGATCTATTTGAACTCGTGGCGCCGCTAGATCCGCCGAGGGAAAGCATGGCCCCCGGAGCCGTGCTCCTGCGCGGCGCTGCCCTTGCTTTTGACCAGGCGGTGTTGGCAGCACTAAGCGCCATTATTGCGCAATCTCCGTTCCGGCACATGGTCACCCCGGGCGGCTACACCATGTCGGTCGCCACCACCAATTGCGGCGCGGCCGGATGGGTCAGCGATCCGACTGGATACCGCTACGATCGCATTGATCCCAACACGGGCGCTCCCTGGCCGCCGATGCCCGATTGCCTCCTCAACCTTGCGGTGGCCGCGGCGACAGAGGCTGGTTACACCGGCTTCCACCCCGATGCCTGCCTGATCAATCGCTATCAGCCTGGTGCGCGCCTGTCGCTGCACCAGGACAAAAACGAGCGCGATTTCACGCTTCCGATCGTTTCCGTGTCGCTGGGTTTGCCGGCGACCTTTCAGTTCGGCGGCCTGAAGCGCACCGACCCGGTGAAGAAGTTCGCTCTCCGGCACGGCGATGTTGCCGTTTGGGGCGGCGCCTCACGCCTTTGCTACCACGGCGTTGCGGAACTGAAAGATGGCCATCACGAAACCGTTGGGCGCATGCGCATCAACCTGACGTTCCGGGGCGCGCTGTAGTGGCCAGGGTCCGCACGACTTTGCTCATGATCTCTGCAACAGCGAGCGCCGAGACTTATGGCTCAACCGTTAAGAAGATCTACCCTCCGACGCCTCTGGCTAGAGCCTGTTGACTCCGTCCGGATTGTCTTTCAGCATCCATGCGACACTATTCGGCTTCGGGCACACGCACCATGATCCCGTTCGCTGCGTGGCAACAATTGATCTCCGCGCTACACGCGTCCGGGCGCAAGGCTGCGCTGGCGATTACCGGCGGCGGCAGCGGGGCGATCGGCGAGCTACTTCGTATCCCCGGGGGATCTCGGTTGCTGATCGAGGCGCAGGTTCCCTACGACGAGCTGGCACTGGCGAGCTTTCTCGGCTTTTCGCCGATGCAGGCCTGCAGTACCGACACCGCAATCGCCATGGCACGAACCGTACGCACACGCGCAGCCAGCTTGGTGCCGGCAGACACCGAACTGGTCGGCCTTGGCGCCACGGCAGCACTGGTGAGTGATCGCCCACGCAAGGGCGAGCATCGGTTTCACATCGCTTGCAACACCTCTAGCCGCATCACGCACTGCACCGGCGTGATGAGCAAGGGCCGCCGAGACCGCGCCGCCGAGGAAGATCTTGTGTCGCACGCCATCGTGCTGTGGCTAGCCCGCGCCTGCGGTATTGCCGCGCCGTCGCCGCGCGATCTGCTCGAAGCCGATGAACATTTCGCGGAGGCCACGATCGCCACCAACGATTCTATCGATCAACTACTGGCCGGCGACGTCGATCGCGTCACCGCCCAGCCGGATGGCCAGTTGTTGCTGTCGGCGCCGCGTCCCGGTGTATTGCTGCCCGGTTCTTTCAACCCGGTGCACGCGGGACATGTGTTGTTGGCGCGGATTGCCGAAGAGCTCAGGCAGCAGCCGCTGGCGTTCGAGATCTCCGTCACCAACGTCGACAAGCCGCCGCTGGCTGGGCCGACGGTTCGACACCGGCTCGCGCAGTTTGCCTGGAAGTCGCCGGTCGAACTGACAAGAGCACCGACCTTTCTCGAGAAGTCGCGCTTGTTTCCCAAGTCCACTTTTGTGATTGGCGCGGATACCGCGGAGCGGCTGGTTGCGCCGAAATACTATGGCGAGGATGCGGATCAAATGCACCTCGCGCTCGAGGAGATCGCGAGTTCGGGAGGAAGCTTCCTGGTCGCCGTGCGCCGCGACGCCGCGGGGCACGTACGCGCACTAAGCGACATCCCGGTGCCTTCCCGCTTTGCCGACCTGTTCACCGAAATCCCGGAGCACCGTTTCCGGCTAGATACCTCTTCATCCGAGCTGCGCGCACTGGGACGTGCCGTTGGTCCTTCCTAGCCAAACGCTCAATGTAGCGGCTTGTGGTTTTGATGCGGCGGCTTCACGCAACCGTGGAACGGCGCTATTAGAATCGCGTGCATCGATTTGATCCGCCAGGACATTGCCTGCAGTTGGGAAGGGCCGAGCATGCAGCCGCAGCACGACAACGCCGAACACGGCGGTAGTTTGGGCATCGAACGCATCGCCGCATTCAGCGACGGCGTGATCGCCATCATCATCACCATCATGGTGCTTGAATTGAAGCTGCCGGAGGCCGCATCGCATGGCCCGGTTTGGCCGAGCTTCCTGGAGCCGCTGGCGCCGAAGCTCGCCATCTACGCACTGAGCTTCGCTATCGTCGGCACCATGTGGGTCAATCATCATGAGTTGCTGGCAGTCGTGCGGCACGCATCGCCGCAATTGCTGTGGATGAACCTGTTGCTGCTGTTTTTCATGTCGCTGATCCCGCTGGCGACCGGTTTCCTTGGTGAGCACCCCAATGTGCCGCGGGCGGTCTCATTCTACGCCCTGGTCATGGCCTTAAGTTCAGGCGTCTTCGGTCTGCTCCGGTATCATCTCGGTCGTTTGCCGGAGCACGATCGGGGGCATATCGTTTTCCGCACAGCCACCTTGATAAGGAGCTTCGTCAGCACGCTGCTCTACGCCGCGGCCGCGGTTGCCGCGCCGCTCTCGCCGCTTGCGGGGCTGTTGCTGTTGGTTTTTGTGCCGGTGATGTTCAATCTTCCAATGCTGTTCCGGCGCAAAGCCAGCGCATGAGCTGTCCTCCGGCAGATCACGAACCGCATCGCGGCGCTACGCGGCTCTGTAGCGACCCAGCCGACAGAATTGCTCGCTCGCGCGGCGCCATAGCAACTTTGTGAGCGTGCAGCAACGTCGGGACCTGTTGATGCGCCCGATGCACATCGTTGGCGCACCTTGGCACGACCGCTACAACCAAGCAGCGGCGCTGTACCAATCCTCACCAAGCGAGGATCGCGGCGCGGCGCTCACCGACAAATCGATCGTCCAGACCAGCCGTCACGCCGACTTGAGTAAGTCGTAGACACCGCGTTCGAATTGACCATAGACCTTCATCGCACGCGGATCGCCGAACGGCAGTACCTGCATCATGATCACGCCAGTCACGCGCCGTGCCGGGTCGATCCAGTAGTGCGTGTTGAAGATGCCGGCCCAAGTCACTGTGCCGGGGCTGCGGCCGTTTGGTCCTTGCTGCTCGTTGATCATATATCCGAGCCCCCATCTGAGGCTTTGACCCGGGAAGAAATCGACATCGGTGGAGCGCTCCGGAGCGGTCGTCTTGAGGCGGCCGGCCTCGATGTCACCGATCTGGTTACGGTTCATCAGCGCCACTGTCTCGGGCTTGAGAATACGGGTACCATTGATGCTGCCGCCCAGCAGCAGCATGCGCGCGAACGTCAGATAGTCCGAGGCGGTTGAATAGAGCCCGCCGCCGCCGCTGCGGAATTCGGGTGTGAAGGGAGCCACGAGCGGTTGTGGCTCAAGCGAACCGTCCGGCTTGCGCTGATGCACGCTGACCAGCCGCGCCTCCTGCTGGGGTGAGAACACATAGTCGGTGTCGGTCATGCCGAGCGGACCGAAGATATGGTCACGGAAATAGGCATCGAGCGGCTTGCCGCTGGCCGATTCGATGATGCGCCCAACCCA
>DATFXD010000036.1:0-11596 GCA_035258605.1 Hyphomicrobiaceae bacterium
AGGTCGTCAAAGAACCCTCTGCCGCGGGCGGCAATGACACGCTGATGACCTTTGAGAGCCCATTGGTCCTGCGCCTCGCGACTGATATGCCACTCCTTGGCGGTTTCCTCCGTATGCTCACCCATACTCTTGCCAGTGGTGCGGTTGACAATTGCCGGGATGTGCAGACGGATATTGTTCCACTGCAGCTCCGAGAACGTCTCCAGTCTGGCGCCGAGTGAGCGCGCCTGCAGGAAATGCCGTAGCCAGTCGGACAGCTTCTGATTGAGGCCGATCTGAACGCGGCTCATGCTCTCCACGCCTCCAACGATGGCAAGGTCACGGATGCCGTCCTGGAGCATGCCGCCAGCGGCTACTGCCGCTGTTACGCTGGAGGCGCACATGAGCACGAGGGAATAAGCGGGAACGGTCGCATCCAGTGCGGCATCGAGCCAAATCTCACGGGCGATATTGCTCCAACCGAGGTTGGGTACGACCGATCCCCACACCACGAAATCGGGTCGCGTGTTTGCCGTCAAGCGCGCCACCATGGCTTGCGCGACTGGAACGGACAACGCCACCGCATCATAGGCAGCGAGTGCGCCGTCCACTTTGGAAAATGGGCTGCGCAGGCCTGCGGCGATATAGATGTCCGACATCCCCTTGCCCGCCCGCTTTTATGTCTCGTTCAAAGGCATCATATGCGCTTCGGTACCGGCTCCGAAGGTGACTCTGGGCTCGGCTGCCCGACGCTGTCGGAGTTGATCGTCGCGCCGATTGGCGATTGCCGAAGGCAGGCAGCCGACCTGCCCCTCGCCTGGGCTGAAGGGCCGCGTCAGGCCTGTTCGGCGTCATCGCGGCCACAGGCGACATGTACGCGCAATGAGCTAAAGCATGCCGATTCGGTGTTCTGGCCGACAAACAATTATTGGTGATGGTGGCGCATCGAAAGTCCCGTGCCATAGTGCCCGTGGCCACGTCATGCCGTCACCTTGAGCCGGGCATCTTCGGCCTGCCACCTCCATGATTTTGCCTATTGCGCCGTCCTGCCCGATGCTTTGAAGTCGCCGAGTATTGCTGCCGGAGATACCGATCGGCTGCCGCCGGCTGTTAACCAAAATCGGTCGGCGGGCGGCTGCGCGGCGGCGCACGCGCATTGGTCCTGAGGAGATATTGATACGTAACCTAGCTCATCCAGATAGCGAGGTTACTTTTGTAAATTTTTGAATGCCTGTGCCTGCCGCGGGCTCGGCAGCCACATCATCGTTGGAACCGGGACGCGAGCTGAGACGTTAGTTCGGTGCAGTAACCTCTGCGAGGTACGATAAGAGGTTAGTGCATTGCCTATCGCCCCAAGGAGTAGGTGTTCCTTTGACGGAAATGGCCGGCGCCGAACGGCTATGGTGAGCTTCATACTCTGAGTTGCCGCCAAACCGGGATGAAACGGACCCAACCCATAGGCCTCGTGCCGCGACCGCCGCTGGTTAGAGCACCCGTTGGCCTCGTTCAGAGGTCCGCGATCTCAATAGATAGGAGGTATGCCGTGCTGAGAATAACGAGCGCTCTCCCTGCGCCCGCCGACGGGCACGCATCGGTCGATCACGCTTCCTCGCACGCGGCACAGCCAGGCGCAGTGAGCTGGGCCCTCGGGCCATCCCGTCCTCGTTCTGATGAGCGCAGTGCCATCCACGTAGAGATTTCGCCGTCGGCAGCCGTTGCCCGTCAAACGATGCGGGGGCAGGGCATAACCGCGGAGCTGATCCAGTCTAGGGGCCGCAGCCGAATCGAGGTTCGATATCGCGGCCCGTCACACCTGCTTTTGGCGCATGAGCACGGCATGCGCCGCGGAGGAGAGATGCTGGTTGACGGCAGATCGGCGTCAACGCCGCGGGATTTTGCGCACAAGCTTACGTTCGTGCCGGCCGGCCACGACTATGTCGAGTGCCGTCACCTCAACACCTCGGCACGTCTGCTCTACATCTACCTCGATCCGGTCGAATTTGACGTCCCATCCGCGTTCACCCGCTCGAGCGGCCTCAATCCGCGCCTGTTCTTCGAGGATGCGCCGCTATGGGGCACGGTCAACAAGCTCAAGGGCTTGATCGAGAGCGCCGGCCGAGAGAGCCTGCCCTACTTCGAGGCGCTGGGCGCGGTGCTGAGGCACGAATTACTAGGGGTCATCGGTCGTGCTGAGGCGCCTGCCAAGGGAGGGTTGGCGGCTTGGCAGCAGCGGCTGCTCGCCGCCTACATCGAAGACCACCTGTCTGAGCACATTGCGCTTGCAACTTTGGCCAACCTCGCGCACTTGAGCCCTTACCACTTTAGCCGCGCGTTCAAGCAATCCTTTGGTGTGCCTCCGCATCGATACCATACCTATCGCCGCATCGAGCGCGCTAAGCTCCTTCTTGAGAGACACGCAAGCTCCGTGACCGATATCGCCTTGAGCCTGGGGTTTCACGAGACGAGTTCGTTCACCACCATATTTCGCAAGGTTACCGGGCTTACCCCCAGCCGTTACCACAGGAGTGTCTCGCCCCTGCCCGCCCAAAATTGATCGGTGTTTTTGGCGGTATCACACTCTGGCGCGATCGCCCGAACGGCCGACGCTACCCCCTTCCCAGCAAAAATCGACTATTCGTGCAAACCGCGCGCAAGACCGCATCCTCCCATTCTGGAATTCCTAATGTTCACCCGACGGCGGGTCAGGCCGCGGCCGCAGCGTGCGCTTCGCGGTGCGCCCGTCGGCGTCATTCCCGCCCGAACGACCGGCCGCTGGCCTCGCAACGGCCCCGCTGGGCGTGAGCCGGAGGCGGATTAGCCGGCACATTTCCCGCGCGGTGAGGAGGCAAGCGAGATGACCTCAGCGACCAGCACGGTGCCTAAGGCCACGGCCAAGGTGGCACCAGCAGCCAACCGCCAGGCTCCGGCGGCACATCTCGTGATATTCGGTGGCGGCGGTGACCTCACCAAGCGTCTCGTCGTACCGGCTCTTTATAATCTCGTGCGCGCGCAACGGTTGGCCGACGGCTTCTCGATTGTCGGCGTTGGCCGTGGCGAAGTCGATACCGCGTCCTGGCGCCACACCTTGCGGCAAATGATGGAATCGCTCGTTGCCGACGGCGGCGGAGAGTTCCGGGCCGATGCCATCGACGGGGAGACCTGGGAGCGGCTGGCGCGCGGTATGGCCTTTCTCGAGGGGGATTTCACCCAGCCCGAGGTCTACGGCAAGCTAAAGAGCTGGCTCGCGGAGCACAGCCCCAAACAAGCCAACGGCAACGTGCTGTTCTACCTCGCCGTTGCCGACAAGTTTTTCGGCCCCATTATCGAGCAGCTCGGTGGTGCCGGGCTCACCCGCCAGACGAGCCAGGGTTGGCGCCGGGTTATCATCGAAAAGCCGTTCGGCCACGATCTCGCCTCGGCGCGCGCGCTCAATGCGCGGATCCTGAGAGTCTTGAGCGAAGATCAGATCTATCGGATCGATCATTTCCTTGGCAAAGAGACGGTCCAGAACATCCTTGTGCTGCGCTTTGCCAACGGCATCTTCGAGCCGCTTTGGAACCGCGACCATGTCAGTCACGTCGAGATTACCGCGGCTGAGACGGTTGGCGTCGAGGCGCGAGGTGGGTTCTACGACGGCACCGGCGCCCTACGCGACATGATACCGAACCATTTGTTCCAGCTCCTCGCCATGATTGCCATGGAGCCTCCTGTGTCGTTCAACGCCGATGACGTGCGCGCCAAAAAGACAGAGCTGTTCTCAGCCATCCACCCGATCTCGCCGGACGATGCCGTCCGCGGTCAATACGCGGCAGGGATGGTGCTCGGCAAGCCGGTCCGCGACTACCGGCGCGAACCCAACGTTGCCTCGGACTCTGCGACCGAGACCTATGTCGCGCTCAAATTGGCAATTGACAACTGGCGCTGGGCCGGCGTGCCGTTTTATCTGCGCACCGGCAAATGCCTGGCGGCGCGTACCACTGAGATCGCAATCTACTTTCGGCAGGCACCCTACGCCCTGTTCAGGCAGACGCCGGTCGAGCGGCTGCCCCGCAATATCCTCATTCTGCGCATCCAGCCTGACGAGGGCTTGTCGGTGAGCTTCAGCGCCAAACGACCGGGACAGGATATCGAGATCGATGGCGTCGCCATGGACTTCTCCTACCGCGACTTCTTCGAGCCGCTGACTTCGGTCGGCTACGAAACGCTGATCTACGACTGCCTGATCGGTGATGCGACACTGTTCCAGCGCGCCGACACGGTCGAGGCCGCCTGGAGCGCTGTTGAGCCCGTTCTCGACGCCTGGGCGGCGCGGCCGCCCGGGGATTTCCCGAACTACGCCGCGGGCAGCTCCGGGCCGAAAGCCGCAGACCGGCTGCTGGCGCGTGACCGGCACGCTTGGCTACCGATCGGGGCTCGGCCACGCAGGAGCGAACGCGCATGACGAAGCCCGTTAAAATCTCCCTGCTGTTGGCCGACGTCGACGGCACACTGGTGACGCACGACAAGGTGCTGACCGACCGAGCGCAACACGCCGTACGGCAGCTGCCCAAGGCGCAGATCCGATTCGCCATTACCAGCGGCCGCCCTCCGAAGGGGATGGCGATGCTGATCGAACCCCTGCGCCTCGACACGCCCATCGCCGGGTTCAATGGCGGGCTCTTCGTTCGGCCCGACCTCTCCGTGATCGAGGAGCGGACGCTCCCCCCCGATGTCGTGGCGGAGACCATCGACCTGATCGCCCGCCATGGGCTCGATGTTTGGGTTTATGCCGGCAACGACTGGCTGGTGCGCGATGCCGAGGCGCCGCATGTCGATCGCGAGGCGCAGACGGTCAAGTTCCCACCAAAAATTGTCAAGGACTTTGGCAATGCCTTGGACCGGGTGGTGAAGATCGTCGGGGTCAGCGACGACTACCGTCTTGTCCAACGTTGCGAACTCGATGCGCAGGCGAGCATTGGCGAACGCGCCAGTGCGGCTCGATCACAGCCTTACTATCTCGACGTGACGCACCAGGAAGCTAACAAGGGCTTTGTTGCCGACTACCTTGCGCGGACGCTCGGCATTCCCCGCGCCGAGATCGCCACCATCGGTGATCAGCCGAACGATGTGCTGATGTTCCGGCGCTCGGGATTCAGTATCGCCATGGGCAATGCCAGCGACGAGGTGAAGCGGCAGGCAAGCGCCGTCACCCAATCCAACGATGACGAAGGCTTTGCGCGTGCCGTGGAGAGCTACCTCCTGAGTTGAGGCACTCGCCCTGTCGGGCAGGCTGCCGTCTGATGGCCGCCGACGGGGGGTCAAGTAGCGGCAAGCTCCGGCTCGTTCCGCAATCGATCGAGCTCAGTCTCCAATCGGCTGCGCTCGACAACCTTGGCGTTGCCGCGCAATACCTCGAACATCGTCTTCTCGCCATCGCGCCAGAAGCGGATGTCGAACGTATGCCGATGAACACGGAGGTCCAGGACTGTGAGATCCGGCAGCCAGCTCGGCAGCTCAGGATCCACGTATAGTTTGTCATGGCGGGCGTCTGGCATGAAGCCGAGCATCGCGCTCAGCAACATGAATACCGAGCCGGCAGCCCAGGCTTGTGGCACGTTGGCGCCGAGATACTGTACTGGGAAGGTTACCTCCAGCTGCGCGGGGCTGGTGTAAAGCTCGGGAAGCTGGTTGAAAAGGAAATGCCGCCCTGCTTCGCTGATAGCGCGGGCGACGCGTGCTGCCTCCGCTCCGAATCCGTAGCGCTTGAAGCCGAAGGCAATGATGGCATTGTCGTGCGGCCAGATCGACCCGGTCTGGTAGTTGTAGGGGTTGAACGCGGGATGCTGGCTGGAAAGGGTGCGTATCCCCCACTGCGTCCACATGTCTGGCGCCAGCAGACGCTTGACGACCTTGCCCGCGCGCTGGCGCGGAACGATGCCGGACCACAGGCAGTGGCCCGGATTTGAGGCGACGGTCAGGACCTTCTGCTTGTCGCCGTCGAGCGCGTAGGCATAAAAGCCGAAATCGTCGTCCCAGAAATCGGCATTGAATCGTCGAAACAGCTCTGCCGCCTTCGCCCGCAGCTCCCGCGCCCGCCCCTCTTTGCCGAGCTCGTCGAAAATCTCGGCCATGCCCAGCCATGCCGCATAGACGTAGCCCTGCAGCTCGCACAGCGCCTTGGGTCCTTTGACCTTGGACCCGTCCGGATAGACCACGGCGTCGCCGGAGTCCTTCCAGCCCATGTTCTCGTAACCGACCGGTGATCGGGTCTGGTACTCCTGAAATCCGTCGCCGTCGCGATCACCGTAGTCGTCGATCCAGGACAGACAGCCTTCTGCCGTGGCCAGATGACGCTCGAGCAATTGTCGGTCGCCGGTTGCGCGCCATGTCGCATGTAAGGTCACGAGGTAGAGTGGAGTGGCATCCGCGGTTCCGTAGTAGGGTGTGTGCGGGATCAGCCTGAAATGCGCCAGCTCGCCATAGCGCATCTCGTGCAGTATCTTGCCGGGCTCCGCATCCCGATAGTCGTCGCGCTCTTTGGCTTGCAGGGAACCCAAGATCTCAAGCGCGCCTCGTGCGAACGCGGGATAGATCAAGGTGTTCTGCAGCGACACGATCAAGCTGTCGCGGCCAAACGGTGCAACAAACCAGGGCAGCCCGGCCGCGGGTAGGAACACCTTATGGTCGGTGCCGCCGATCGGCAGCCGCAGCACCGCCATATCCTCCAGCGCCTGTCGATAAAGGCGGTAGAACTCCTCGTTGCTGGTGCGGATCTTGAGAACCGTCCGCAACCAGTCGGCGAGGACCTCCTCGTGCCCCAGCTTGTGGCTATCGGCGACGCAGTGGCTCGGGGCCGCATAATGCCGATCGCCATCGGTGAGTGAGTAGAGCAGGCAGCAGTGCCACGCCTCGCCAGGAGGCAGCGATACTTCGAAGCTGAGCCGCCCATTGGCGTAAACAGCTTTCGTGCCGACATGCGTGGTGACAGTCAGCGAGCGCACGAAATCGGCGTTGCGGTAGGTCGTGCGCAGCCGCTGCCTGGAGCCCGACCAGTCGGTCTGGATGCGGCCGCGCCGCACGATGTTGCCGGATTTGACCTCGAAGATGTCCGCAAAATCGGCGCGCAGCACGATCTCGAGCTGGAAGCGCACCACCTTCATGCTGTTATTGGTGAGGTCCAGATCCTCGTGCATGCCCCCGGAAATGGATCGGCTGACGATCAGGCCCAGCGTCCGGGGCATGATGGTGCCGTCCTCGGTCACAATGGTGCGATTGGTCAGGTAAACTTTGGAGGCGTAGTGGCTGACCGCGCCGCCGTTCAACAGGTCCCAGGGCACGCCGTTGGCATAAATTGCCCAGCTGCTGAGGACGCGTGTATCGAAGAAAAACAGCCCGCGGTCGCTCGGCCAGCAGATCTGGCCATCGAGCTCGGTGACCAGCACCGTCTCGCCATAGTGAATGGCAATCTGCGGCGTGCCCACCTCCACTTTGAACGGCATGGTGCGCCTCATGTCCTCTGTAGCGGTCCGCCGGACGGCCACTCCCGCGCGCCTTGAGCCCGCCCAGCGTCGCGTGCCGCAACCTCGAACCATGCCGTTGGCGCCGGCCACAACCACGGTCTGGCGTGGAGCGACGGCTTTGCCATCGATCCCGTGCGAGATCCAAGCCACCAGTGAGCGCGTCCCGAGGTTAACCTTGGCGGCGCAGCAGCTCGCAATGGTACCTTTAGAGTTATTGCATTTACGCCGGGGGACACTGCGTCAAAGTTGCGGTTGCCCGGCGGTTCTTGCGGTAATCGCGCCCACGGCCGACGGGCGGGGTGCCGCCGGGCGACAGCAATAACGCAGCACTCGTGCAAACCTGCAGCAAGACCACCCCCCTGCTATCTGCAACCATCACGATCGCGGCCGGCCGCTGTTGGCTAAGTCAACGCTCGCGCCCAAACCTTTCGTCCGCGACGTAAGGCATTGCATAAGGCATTGCATGATGAGCTTCTCCGACGCCCGCCTGGAGGTTCTCGCAGACGCCGAGGCATTGGCCCGCCACGTCGCCGATCGGCTGACCGCGATGGCGGCTCGCAGCGACCGCTCATTCACGGTCGCGCTCTCGGGCGGCTCCACCCCGCGCCGGCTCTATCAACTCCTCGCCGGCCCCCCCTATCGCGAGGCCTTCGCTTGGGAGCGCACCCACTGGTTCTGGGGCGATGAGCGTTTCGTTCCCCCCGATGATCCGCAAAGCAACTACCGCATGGTGCGGGAGGCGATGCTTGCCAGCGCCCCGGTACCGCAGTCGCATATCCATCCAATCCCGACCGAGGGCCTGACACCGGAAGCGGCGGCGCTGTCCTACGAGCAACAGCTCAAGACCTTCTACGGCGCATCAACCTTGACACCCGAGCGCCCTCTGTTCGACGTGACCTTCCTTGGCCTCGGCCCAGAGGGACACATCGCCTCGCTGTTCCCGGGCACGCCGATGCTGACGGAGCGCACGCGCTGGGTCGGGGCTGTGATCGGCGCCAAGCGCGAACCACGCATCACGTTGACCTATCCAGCACTCGAAAGTAGCCGCGAAATCGCATTCCTGGTCACCGGTGCCGCCAAGCGCGCCGTCGTGGAGCAGGTGCTGCGCGGCGATCCGGCGCTGCCGGCAACGCATGTTCATCCCGTGCACGGCTCAGTGCGGTTGTTCGTCGACCGTGCCGCAGCGCCCGCGTGAGGTGCGCCCGAGAAAGTCACGCGGGCCGTGGTTTCGGCACGCAGGATGCGGCAGGCCAAGCACGCGCCGTCCCCGGTCCGGTCTCGCCTGCCCTGGGGATGGACGGGCCACCTCAGCGGCTCGTGTTACTTGAGGCCGCTCGCCCAGACCCAAGACGGGCGCCACCGGCCTCATGACCGTGCCGCCGCCGCGCTTGCCCGGATGCTTGCGATCGCCTCCCGGTAGTCCTTGGCTCCGAAAATCGCCGAGCCTGCGACGATGGCGCTGGCGCCGGCGGCCGCCGCCTGCGCGGCCGTGCGTGGATTTTCCCCGCCATCCACTTCGATCACGGGATTGAGGCCGCGCGCGGCGCACATGGCGCGCAGGCGGCCGATCTTGGGCAGCATTTCTGGCAGAAAGCACTGGCCGCCGAAGCCCGGGTTTACGGTCATCACCAGCACCACGTCGCACAGGTGCAACACGTAATCGACGAGCTCAACCGGGCTCGCCGGATCGAGCACTACGCCGGCTTTCTTGCCAAGCGTCCGGATCTGCGTGAGCACTCGATGCAGGTGAATGGTCGATCCGGGCTCTGCTTGCACGAGCAGATGGTCGGCGCCGGCCTCCGCAAAGGCGGCGAGGTAGCGCTCCGGCTCGACGATCATCAGATGCACATTGAGCGGCTTTGCCGTCGCGCGACGAATGGCGCGCACAACCACCGGGCCGAGCGTGATGTTGGGCACGAAACGGCCATCCATTACGTCGACGTGGATCCAATCGGCGCCGGCGGCATCGACCGCACGCACCTCCTCGCCCAATCGGGTGAAGTCGGCCGAGAGCACCGACGGCGCTATCAGAATCGGCTGCATGCCTGCCGCCTCGACCTCAGGACCGCTCCAGCACCGCCTTGGCGACCTCAACAATCCGCTCGGGCTCGAATCCAAACTTGCGCTGCAACTCCTTGAGCGGCGCCGACGCCCCGAAGGTCTTCATGCCGATGACGCGACCTTCGGGCCCCACGTAGCGGTCCCATCCCAACACCGAACCCTGCTCGATGGCGACCCGAGCCTTGAGCTTGGGCGGCAGCACCTGCTCGCGATAGGACTGAGGCTGGCTCTCGAAGATGTCCCAGCAGGGCATCGAGACGACGCGGGCGCGTATCCCCTGCGCCACCAGGGTTTCGTAGGCATCGATCGCCAGCGCCACCTCACTGCCAGAGGCAATGAGGATGATCTGCGGCGTTCCCCCGGGAGCCTCCGCCATCACATAAGCACCCCGCGCCACGCCGCTGGCCGGGGCATATTTGCGGCGATCGAAGGTGGGTAGTGCCTGGCGCGACAGTGCGAGCAGCGCCGGCCTGTGGCGCAGCTGCATGACGTAGCGATAGGCCTCGACCACCTCGTTGGCATCTGCGGGCCTCAGCACGGTGAGGCCGGGGATGGCACGTAGCGAGATCAGATGCTCGACCGGTTGATGCGTCGGCCCATCCTCGCCGTCGCCCATGGCATCGTGCGTGAAGACGAAGATGGTCGGGAGCTCCATCACCGCCGAGAGACGAATGGCCGGCCTGGCGTAGTCGCTAAAGACCAGGAAGGTCGCGCCGAAAGCCCTTAGCTTGGAGAGCGATAGCCCGTTGACGATGGCCGCCATGGCGTGCTCGCGGATGCCGAAATGCAGATTGCGGCCTGCCGGCGTTTCGGCCTCAAAGTTGCCAGCGCCCTCGAACGTCAACAAGGTCCGGTTGGAGGGCCCGAGGTCCGCCGAGCCGCCCAGCAACCAGGGAATATTCTGAGCGAGCACGTTCAGCACCTTGCCCGAGGCCTCGCGGCCGGCGATGCCCTTGGCGTCCGGCGGATAGCTCGGCAGGTTGCGGTCCCACCCCGACGGCAGCTCGCGCCGTTGCATTTGATCGATCTCGGTGGCGGGCTGCGGATACTTGTCGCGGTAGGCCGTGAACAGCCTCTCCCAACGTCGCCGCGCCTCGGCGCCGCGTACGCCGATGCCAGCCTTGAAATGATCCATGACACCATCGGGCACGAGGAACTTGGCATCCTCCGGCCAGTCGTAGGCGCGCTTGACCAGGCGAACCTCGTCCTCCCCCAAGGGCTCGCCGTGGGCTGCCGACGTATCAACCAGGTGCGGCGAGCCGTAGCCGATGTGGCTGTCAAGAATGATCAGCGTGGGTCGGCCCTTGCTGTTGCGGAAAACGGCCAGCGCGTCCTGGATGCGCTGGATATTGTTGGCATCGCCAACCCGCAGCACATTCCAGTGATAGCCAAGAAAGCGGGCTGCGACATCCTCGGTGAAGGTGATGCGCGTGTTGCCCTCGATGGTGATGTGATTGTTGTCGTACACCCAGCAGAGGTTGTCGAGGCCGAGATGGCCGGCCAGCGAAGCGGCTTCGGCGCCGATGCCCTCCATCAGGCAGCCATCACCGCAGATGGCGTAAATGTTGTAATCGAAGAGATCGAAGCCAGGGCGATTATAGCGGTTGGCCAGCCACTTGCGAGCGATCGCCATGCCGACGCTGGTGGCAATGCCCTGGCCCAGCGGGCCGGTGGTGGTCTCGACCCCCGACACCCAGTGATACTCCGGATGCCCTGGTGCCTTGCTGTCGAGCTGGCGGAAGTGGCGAATATCCTCGAGCGTGACGGACGGCTTGCCGAGGCGCTCATACTCCGCGTTCACCGCCTGGGTGCCCGTCAGGTACAGGACCGACCACAGCAGCATCGAGGCATGGCCGTTCGACAGGATGAAGCGGTCGCGGTTGGGCCAGATCGGATCCTTGGGATCGAACCGCATGACGCGATTCCACAGCGTGTAGACCAATGGGGCCAGCGCCATCGGTGTACCGGGGTGCCCCGACTTGGCCTGCTGCACCGCATCGATGGAGAGCGTGCGGATGGTATTGATCGCGAGCTGATCGAGCTCTGCATTGGTCATG
>DATFXD010000037.1:0-3766 GCA_035258605.1 Hyphomicrobiaceae bacterium
GCTCCCGCACCATTGCCTCGAAACGTCGGCCCTTTCCCGCGCCCAGGACGATGCCGAAAGTCTTGAGCAACCCTCGGATGCAGTTCGTGAGCTTGACCTTCTGCGTCACGAGCTGCGCGCGGGCGACGAGCATGGCTCGTATGGCATGGGTGTCCATGCTCTTGACGCCAATCTCCCGATACCAGCCGACGCGCACGATCTGCGCGATGCCGTGGGCGTCGTTTGGTAAGCGCTCGGTGAGGAGCGCCTGCCGCTGAACACCGATTGGCGTAATGATCGGCGGATGGCGGAGCCAGCAGAACAAATGTCCACTAGCGGCTTAGTGGACACTAAGCAGCCGAAGCGTCGGCAATATCCCGAAGCGCTGAAGCGTCAAATGGTGGCGGAGACGCAGGCGCCGGGGGCGTCGGTGTCGGTCGTGGCGCGGCGCCACGATGTGAACAGCAATCAGCTGTTCCGATGGAGGCGGCAGCTGTTGCCGAAAGCAGCGGTCGAAAGCGGCGCCATGGTGCCAGTCGAAATCGGCGCGGATGGCGATCGGCCGCGGCGGCCAGATCGCGACGGCATCATCGAGATTGTGTTTGGCTGTGGGGCACGGGTGCGCCTGCGCGGCGAGGTCAGCTCGGAGACGCTGCGGCAGGTGATTGAACTGCTGCGATGAACAGTCTGCCGGCGGGCACCCGGGTGTGGCTGGCGGCCGGTGTCACCGACCTGCGCAAGGGGTTCGACAGTCTGGCGGCGCAGGCGCAAACGGTGCTCGGGCAGGATCCGTTCTCCGGTCACGTGTTTTGCTTTCGCGGTCGCCGTGGCGATCTGGTCAAGTTGTTGTGGTGGGATGGCGACGGGCTGTGCCTGTTTGCCAAGCGGCTGGAGCGCGGACGATTCGTCTGGCCGCGGGCTGAGGAGGGGGTGGTGGTGCTGAGCCGGGCGCAACTGTCGATGCTGCTGGAGGGGATCGACTGGCGAATGCCGCAGCGAACCTGGCGGCCAGAGCTGGCCGGCTGAGCTTGGCCGGTCCAGGGTGCGGCAGCCTCACTCAATCATTGACCAAAACGGCTGCAAGTCTGATCCACTACCGGTGTGCCGATCACCGCCGACGATCTGCCCGACGACCTCGCCGCGCTGAAGCGCATCATCGCCACGATGGCGCAGGACGCGCTGACCGCCCAGGCCGAGATCGCCCGGCTGAAATTCCAATTGGCGCGATATCGACGGGCCGAGTTCGGGCGATCCTCGGAGAAGCTGGCGCGCGCGGCCGAGCAGCTCGAACTGGCGCTCGAGGCGCTGGAAGCCGACCAGGCGGAGCGGCTGGCGACGGCATCGCCGGCGGTGGCTGCAGCCGTCGAGACCGCGGCCGAAGCGCAGAAGCCGGCGCGGCGCCCATTCCCGCAACACCTGCCGAGAGAGGATCGGCGGCATCCCGCACCGTGCACTTGTCCCGGTTGCGGCGGCGCGCTGCGCAAGATCGCCGACGAGGTCAGCGAGACTCTCGATTACGTGCCGGGCCGCTTCAAGGTCATCCGGCACATTCGCGAGAAACTGTCGTGTCGGGTTTGCGACACGGTGGTGGCGGCGCCGGCGCCCGATCATGCAATTGCCCGCGGCCGGGCCGGGGCGGGGCTGCTCGCCCATATCGTCGTGTCGAAATACGACGATCACTTGCCGCTCTATCGCCAGGCCGAGATCTTTGCTCGCGACGGGGTGAGCCTGGAGACCTCGACTTTGTCCGGCTGGGTCGGAGCGACGGCGGCGGCGCTGCAGCCTTTGATCGACGTCCTGGCCAGCGACGTCCTGGCCAGCGACGCCTTGCATGTCGACGACACACCGGTGCCGGTGCTGGCACCAGGCACCGGCAAGACCAAGACCGGCCGGCTATGGACCTACGTTCGCGACGAGCGGCCATTCGCCGGGCCGCGCCCGCCGGCCGCCCTGTTTTTCTACTCATCCGACCGCAAAGGCGAACATCCGCAGGCGCATCTGAAGCAGTTCGGCGGTGTCATCCACGTCGACGGCTATGCCGGGTTCAACGAACTGTTTGCCGGCGGCCGGATTGTCGAAGCCGGCTGCTGGGCGCATGTGCGACGCAAATTCTCTCATGACCGTTGTCAAGGTACAAAGGTGCAGCCCCCCATCGGCAGCGGTTGCCGCTAAGAAACGCTGTGAACGAGATCAGAGACCAGAGCACCGGGTATTGTCGACGGTCGCTCATTCTCTCATCCGGGGATCGAAACCCCATAGTGACCATACGTCGGAGGGCTGCCTCGATCTTCGATCTGAAGTGCCTGGCTGGCTTCTGACAATTTGCCGGAGGGTTCCCTCTACCGTTCCAGTGCTCTGGCCGCTGATCTCGTTGGATGGATGCCGGTGAGCCGCTTCTGGCGCCGATTTTATTCAGGCTGCGTGACCCGGCTGCGGGTGGAACTCGCGCCCGATCGCCCAAATAAACCCGACCAACTCACGCGCTATTGCCGTCGTCACCAGTTGGCTCTTCTTGCCCCGAGCCATCAAGCGCCGGTACCGTCCACAGAGGCGCACCTGCGCCTTCCAGGCGATCTCCTTTGCCAGCTCGGGCAGCGAGCCATCGCGGCGGACCAGTCGCTCCCCGATTTTTGCGCGCAGGCGATAGCACCATGCCGCTTCGAGCAGGTGGCTGCGCACGATCTTGTTGCCGGTCTTGGTGATGCCACGAGGCCGCACAGTCGCGCCGCTTGAACGCTCGCCCGGCACCAGGCCGAGGAATGCCATCAGGTGGCGCGCCGTTCGGAAGCGGGACATGTCGCCGATTTCCGCTACGACACACACGGCGATGATCAACGCGACCCCACGCAAGGACTGCAACGCTTGGACGACAGGCAACAACGACCAGCTTGGCAGCACTTCCCGGATCTGTTGGTCGAGCTCGATCCGCCGCGACACCGCCTGGGCTTCGGCGCGAAGGTAATTCTCAAAGGCGATTTGCTGGGCTGGGTGCGTGAAACTTTGTTTGGCGAGCCAGACGCGGTGCTGCCGGCCCCACGGCTTCCTGGAATACCGCCGATCATGCTTGAGCAAGAACGATTGGATCCGCTGGCGGGCTTTGCGGACGTCGAAGGACGCCGCCTGCCGGGCACGGACGAGGTCGCGAATGGCCTCGTGGACCTCGTCCGGAACCCAGATCGGTTCGAGTTCACCGGCACGCGACAATCTCGCCAGCAGCAGCGCGTCCCGCGTGTCGTTCTTTACCCGATCGCCCGACTGCTTCGGGATGCGTGACGGCGCGATCACGTGGCTGGCCTGCCCGAGCCGCTCCAAATGCCGGTGCAGGCTGTAGCCGCAAGGGCCGGCTTCGTGAACGAACTCGAGGCAGCCATATCGTTTGCCCAGCCGTTGAACCAGGCGATTGATGGCCTCGACAGTATTCGGGATCGACCCCAGCCGGCGAAGCTCGCCAGCTCGTCCCGCCTCGGCCACGGCAACCGAAATCGAAGCTTTGTGCACGTCTAGGCCTACAAAGGCTTGTATCTCAGGCATCAACTCGCTCCCGTTTCCGGCCGAAGGATGATCGGCAGGGAGAGTGGGTGCCTGCCGACGCGCCGCTGCAAGAGCTGCGCGACCCGGTCATCCCATCTTTGACGTCCATGCCGCCACCGGCTCACCCATCGCCAAAGAAGCACTCGATCGCATTGCCCAGCTCTATGCCGTCGAGAAGATCATCAACGGATTGCCGCCCGAGCGGCGACGACAGCAGCGCCAGCTGCAGTCAAAGCCGATTGCCGAGGCATTGGCT
>DATFXD010000038.1:0-38939 GCA_035258605.1 Hyphomicrobiaceae bacterium
GGTGGGTTTGATCGCATGCCCGAAATGGAGGCAGCGCGGACGCCAATCAAAGTCTGCGGCATCCGGATACCAGGCTGCTCTCGACCTCAATCCTGACGAAGTGGCTTTGTAAATAGCCGCTTGGCAACAATCGACGATCGACCGGTTGACGTTTAGTGGATCGCCTCGGACCATGACCCTGTTGCAACAGCTGAGCAGCATCGTCGTTCACGGCTTTCGTTTAGCGTTCTTCTTGCCTGCCAACCGCAACGACTTTGACGTCTCCTACGTCGCGAGTGCGATAGTCCTCGTTCTGATCGGCAGCATCTGGGCTGGATTGCTGTATTCGACGGTAATCCCTGCGGATGGGGAAAGCACCTGGCCTGACGCTCTCGGCGAACTCCTCAGGCCTGGCGTGTTCTGCGTTGCCATTGCTGGACTGGGCCGAGCGTTGTCGCGGCGCCTTCCGTTCCGCATGCTGCTTGCCACACTTGCCGGAGCACTAGTGGCACCCGACACGGCCGCACAGTTGCTCGAATTCATTGCTCGATACGTGACGGTGAGCTTCGGCAAAGCACCCTGGCCTGAGGGCATTGCCCCGGCGATGTTCGGCTACCTCGGGCTAACGATCCTCTATCTGTCGGTGGTCGCTTGGGTCGTGTTGGCTCTCTATCGCAGCGTGCGGTTGATTGCAGGGCCACCGGCGGTTGGGCTGGCAATCTCCATAACGGCCATATTAGGCGCCGTCAGCGTGATCGGCCATTTCGCAGGCATGTAACGGCAAACGTTGCCTACTGCAGCCGCCCGTAATCGGCTTGTGGCCCTGACGGCGCGTGGCCGGGTTCAGCGGTTTCAGCCGACGATTACGATCATTAGTGAACGTCCGATCCGCTCATGTTCGTCCCTTCCCCGAACACCGATACCGCTGCGCTCGCAGCTGCGCTCGCCATGGCTGTTCGGGGCCCCTGACAGTGGCGCGGCGGAACAGCCAAAAATCTCAAAGGATACGGCCGTCGGCCACGATACACCGGCGCGACTAAACCGTTGCTTTCGAAACCCTGCGAACGATCAGCGTGACGAGCAAGGTCTCAGCGGGACCTCGCGTCAAGGACGTTGCGGTTGCAAACGGCGCGGCATCCGACATGGCAGCGCCCTCTCGAAGCGGATGGCTCAGGCCGCGGTCGAGGCGTGCAAGCTGCTGCGCCATTCAGAAGCAGAGCCGGAACGAGCCGTCTCGCGCGCGCGTTGTTGGCCCGTGATAGGTCGAGTGCAGCTGGATACCGGGCCGGCCGAGATCTGATGAGCCTCAATATCAGTGCCGCCAGCCCCCGTGGTCGATCCTCAAGATGCCGCCGCGCATGCGGGTCTGATCTACGTCAGCGATGAAGTTCCGGGGATCCGTCGCCAGAGGTCCGGCAAAGGCTTCCGCTATATGCGTCCGGCGGGAGCGAAAATCGAAGACGCTGCGCTCCTAAAGCGCCTGAAGGCGCTGGCTATTCCGCCGGCCTGGCGCGACGTTTGGATTTGTCCAAAACCCGATGGGCACATCCAGGCGACCGGCCGCGATGCGAAGGGCCGAAAACAGTATCGCTACCATACGAAGCTCCGCGAGGTGCGTGAGAGCACCAAGTACCACCACAATCCTGACGTTTGCGGCGAGCCTTGCCAGCATTCGGCGCAAGCTGCGTGAGCACCTGGGCTGGTCGGGGCTCCCCCGGAAATCTGTTGGAGACGACGCTCATTCGGGTAAGAAGTGACGAATACGCCAAGCAGAACAAAAGCTACGGCCTCACCACGCTCAACAACCGGCATGTGGAGGTCCAAGGCAACGAGCTGCGCTTCAACTTCAAGGGAAAAAGTGGCAAAGTCTGGCGGCTTGGGATTTGCGACCGGCGCATTGCCAAGGTGATCCGCGCCTGTCAGGAGCTACCCGGGCAGGAACTGTTTCAGTATCTCGATGAACAGGGTCAAACACGCAACGTGACATCATCAGATGTAAATGCCTATCTCAAGGAGATCAGCGGAAGAGACATCACGGCCAAGGATTTCCGCACCTGGCATGGCACCGTTCTGGCCGCCCTAGCACTGCAGGAGTTGGAAAAAGTCGATAGCCCGGCGGGGGCAAAAAAGACCATCAAAGTGGCGATCCGACGGGTTGCCGGGCGGCTTGGCAACACGCCGACCATTTGCCGCAAGTGCTACATACACCCCGAAATCTTGCACAGCTACATCGAGGGATCGTTTGAGCTGGACGCGAAAGCCAAGGTCGAGACCGAGTTGGGTGACGACTTGCATGGCCTAAAGCCCGAAAAGGCTGCCGTTCTCGGGCTGCTTGAGAGCCGGCTCGGTCGCACGCTCAAGGACAAATTGCGCCAGAGTGTTGCTCGTGCGGCCTGACACGCTGCCCAAAAGCATGAGCCACAACCTCGACCACCTGCTGACGCGCATTGCCGTGAGGATCGCAGAGCGTGACTGGGCGATCTGGTGTGTAGAAGATCAGGACGCGCTGCTGTCGCTGATGTCCGCCGACGCCGATATCCCCTATGGCCTTCTGCTGTGGGAATCGGCGGTGGCGCTCGCGCAAGAGCTCGAGCAGCCGCAGTTGGTCGCGGGGCGGCGCGTGCTGGAGCTCGGTGCGGGCGTTGGCCTTCCCGGTCTCGTCGCGCGTAGATTAGGCGCGCGTGTCCACCAGACCGACAAGGCTGAAGACACACTCAGGGTCGCCGCGCGCAACGAACGGGAAAACGGACTTTCGGGTGTCGAGCGCTTTGCGGCGGACTGGACACATTGGACCCACACCGAGCGCTATGACGTCATCATCGGCGCCGATATTTTTTATGAAACGGCGATGCATAGCGTGCTCGCTTCCATTGTAGAGCGCAGCATTGCTCCCCATGGCACGGTGCTGGTCGCGGACCCGGGACGACCTCAGGCGATCGCCTTCCTGAGCACGCTCGAAGACAAGGGCACCCGCTTTGGTCTCAGGGTCCGTTGCGTGCCGCCCACCTCACCACTGGGGAGCGGAGAAGAGACCGAAGTCCTGCTTTGCACCTGGACGCCGTCGTGACCATCAACATGAGGGGTGCAATGCATTTGACCGCTCCCGATTGACGCCGCCAGCTGCCATGAAGGAGCGAGATGCCGTCGAACCTTAGCGCCAGTACTGGTCACTCCGGCAACATTTGACAGGACGCCCAGCTCTGCGGTCAGGACGTCGTATGGACGGTTACACGGTTGCCACCGGCGTCACCGGGGAGCCCGCTGCGCCGGGAAGGCGTAGCGGCGGCGCCGTTAGCAGGAAGCGGCTTCGGCCGTGTTCTTTGAGCCAGGCGTTCAATTCGCTCAAGTACCACAGCTCGCCTAAATGGATGCCCAACTTGAAAAGGCAGTGATTGTGCAAAGGCACGAAGGGGCGTGGTCCTTCGGCCATTCGGGACGGGATCGCTTCTACGGCGTAATTGTCGGCTGCGATCGCAGCCACATCGCTGTCGCTGATCCAGCGCAGCAGAAGATCGTCGCGGCCGTCGAGCACAGCACATGAGTTGTTGAGGATTTGTCCGTCCGGTTCGCGCCGCATCTTAAGGACAACGTCGGCGAAGCCGGTATGCAAGCATAGCATATCGCCTGCCTCCACCGTCACGCCGTCCGCGTCCATGACGCGCATCAAATCATCATAGCCGACCAGTCGGCGCGTGCGCCCGAAATGCCCTTCAAGATCCACCATCACGCCACGGCCTTGGACGCCGGTCATCGCCATATGCTCGATGCCAAGCGCCATCTCATCGGCAGCCGTGCACGAGCGCTCCTCAGGTGGGCGCACGTCCTTATCAGCGCGGAAGCCGTTGTAGTAGACCATCTCGGAGCGCCCATCGCCGTCGGCATCGAACATCTGCCCGATATGGGCGAGGCTATCCCACTGGGTCGAGTATTGCGTGCAAAGCAGCACGGCATCGTCACAGCCACAGTCGCAAAACTCCGCTCCTTCATGGTGGAAGGGATAGTTGAAGTAGGGCCGTGCGTGCCGTTCGGTCGATTGCAATTGGGGCGGGAAGCGATGTGGTGCAAGCACCCGACCGCCCGGATAATCCAACGGCAGACTAAGGCAGAACACGCGGCCCTCGCTGACTTCGGCGACTGCCCGCCGCACCCGCTCGGGGGTCAGCAGATTAAGCCGACCCAAGCGGTCGTCGTCACCGAACTCGCCCCAGTTGGAGCCCGAAGGACGTTCGATCCATCTCGGCATTGATCGTAAAACCCGTGTTGGTATGAATGAGATCAATCAGACCTGGCAGCGCGTGGTCGAGACACCAGGGCGAGGCGGACCTAGTCGACCTAGTCAACTAGGCTTTTGATATCGCCCATTTCTCTGGCCTACCCAAGCATACATGCGCCGCAGAAGCCACGGAAGCGTGTAGATCGGCACGTGATTGGCCGCGAAGAACAGCATGATATCAGGAGTGGCAGCGGGCCCCAGATTCGCACACAGCACCGACATGTTGCGATTGCCGGCGAGAAGCGCGGCAGTTGCGCCCTGTAGCATGTCTGATCGCGCGAATAGCAACCCGGTCAAGGCTTGAGTGGCAATGTTGAGCGCGAAAGCAAACGCGATAAACAGCACAACATGCTCGGTCTCGGTTGCTAGGCGCTGGCCAACTCCCGCCGTGAGCGATGCCGCATAGGCCACCAGGATTAGGACGATCAGGCCGCTTACCTGATCTGATCGTCTGGCGATCCGCTCTCCGCCAATGATTGCACGAACGACCCATGCGGCGCCAGCGGCGGCACCGATGAACATTGCAACCCGCGCCGATAACATCAGCCCGCCGACTTCGACCGGCAGGCCAGCAAGCAACAGGCACAGTGGCGGACCGGTGACGGGCACCACCAGTGTCGCGATCAACGAACCGCTTACTGCCAGAGATACGTCGAGGCGAAGGAAAATCGTGAACACAATGGCTGCCGTCATCGGAGGTGACGCAGCCCAGATGATCGCCACCTGTTCGAGGTCCTCGGGAAGGGGAAGGATCACGAACGCAAGGCTGACGAGCAGCGGTGAAGCGATCAGACACCACACTAGCAGCAGTGCGACCAGTAAAGATCGCTGCCAACTCCCCGCAATTGCCGCCGGATCCACCTTCAGAAAAGAGACGGCCGTGAACACGAACACGAGTAGCGGCAGGAAACCGCGCAGGAACTCGGCGGCGCTCGGTACGGCAAATCCTGCCACGCCTCCGACCGCGAGCGCGGCGGTTGCCCGCTGCCCGAGCCAAGCGAGAATATTCATGTCCGATCTCTAGTGACGCGTGCTGCTGGCCGGTTCCTGATCCCGATGGTTGGGATCTGCTGGAAGCGGCACACCAACGAGCTCAGCGACGACTTTGACAATACGGGCGGACCGGACCCGGTACACCTCTTCCAGCGGCGGCGAATAGCCGACCGGGATGCGCGGGGACGCAACGCGGCGCACCGGCGCCAGCAGCGTACCGTGAAGCTCTTCGGCGATGGTGGCGGCAATCTCGGCACCGAGGCCGACGTCGCGGACGCTTTCGTGGGCAATCACGAGACGCTTGGTTCGGTTTGCAGAGCTTTTGACGAGCTGCCGATCCCAGGGCCAGAGGGTTCGAAGATCGATCACCTCAATCGACAGGGAGGCGAGACGCTCGAGATCGGCCGCCGCCTGCATTGCCTCGCGAACCGTGTTGGACCATGCCACGATGGTGGCATCCGATCCCCGCCTGACCACCTGCGCGACCCCGAGCGGTACAGCCTCGTCGGTCTGGGAAAGGTCGCCGGTCAGCTGCCAGAGCTCCTTACTCTCCATGTGGATCACCGGATCGTTGCACCGCAACGCGGCCAGCAACAGTCCGCGCGCGTCCGCCGGACTAGCCGGTGCCGTGACCACCAGCCCCGGGATGTGCGCAAAGCATGCCTCGAGACTCTGAGAATGCTGTGCCGCCGAATTGTGGCGCAGGCCGGAGGGCATGCGAATCACGATCGGCACGCGTCCTTGTCCTCCGAACATATAACGCATCTTGGCCGCTTGGTTGACGATCTCGTCCATGGCCGAGAGGGCGAAATCGGAGAAGCGGGTCTCCACCACCGGTCGCAGTCCGACCAGTGCTGCGCCGACAGCGGCGCCCACCATTGTCGCCTCGGCGATCGGCGTGTCGACGATCCGCTTCGGGCCAAACTCATCGACCAGACCCTTGTACTGGCCGAAGATACCGCCGGCGCAAACGTCCTCGCCGAGCACCACAATGTTGGGGTTGCGGCGCATCTCGTTGCGCAGAGCGAGGCGCGCGGCTTCAACCAAGGTCGTTGCTGCTGCTTCGGTCATGCCACTGCTCCAACCGCTCCAACGTCCTGGATGTCGCGCAGCGCGTCGCTGACGCCTGGCCACGGCGCGGCTTTGGCTGCCTCAACCGCGCGGCGGATCAAGGCTTCCTCATCCTCCCGAGCGGCTGCGATTGCCTTTTCCGCAACGCCAAGGGCGGCGAGCCGTCTTTGGCACCGCGCGATCGGATCCTCTCGCCATTGCGCCTCGACCTCGGAGGGGTCGCGGTAGGTTGCCTTATCGGCACAGGTATGGCCGCGAAGCCTATGGGTTCGGCAGTGGAGAAGGCGCGGTCCGCCGCCGGTTCTAACTTCGAGGGCGAGCTGCCAGGTCGCGTTCTCGACCGCTTCGACATCATTGCCGTCGACCGCGACGGCCTCCACGCCAAGGGCTCTGGCGCGGGCCACGACGCCGGGACCGGCGCTGACACTGGCGGCCCGAGTCGTTGCAGCCCAGCCATTGTCCTCGCACACGAGCAGCACCGGAAGCCGATAGACCGCAGCGTAGTTCATAGCCTCCAGGCATTGTCCGCGATTGATGCCGCCATCGCCAAAGAAGGCGACCGTTATGGCATCAGAGCATTGCAGCTGCAGGCCCTGGGCTGCCCCGGCTGCGATCGCGACGCTCGCGGCCACGACACCATTGGCACCGAGCATCCCCACCGACAGATCAGCGATATGCATGGATCCGCCCTTTCCCTTGCATATCCCGGTAGCGCGACCGAACAACTCCGCCATCATGGCGATCGGATCGACGCCCTTGGCGAGCGCATGATGATGGTTGCGATGGGTGCTCGTCACCAGGTCCGTGCGGCGCAGATTGGTGCATACGCCGACGGCCACAGCTTCCTGTCCGACGGCCGAGTGGATCATGCCGCGAATGTGCCCGGCCATTGCCGCCTCTTCGGCCGCAATTTCGAAAGCCCGGATCCGCACCATCAGGCGAAAATGCGCCAGAAGGTGCTCGGGCGTCGAAGCCAGAAGCTCGTTTGCTGAGCTTCCCACTAGTTCTAACTTCGCTGCTGTTCGCGCCACCATGGTTCTCCTTGGGTTCAAATGAGTGGGGTTGGTCACTCGGCAGCGACCGCTTGCTCGGCTGCCGCCATCTGTTCGAACAGTCCTGCGGCATGGAAACCGCCGTCTACATTGAGCACATGACCGGTGATGTAGGAGGCCTCGTCGGAGGCCAGGAACACGGCGGCGGATGCGACTTCGTCCGCCGTGCCATAGCGGCGCATCGGGATGGCCCTGAGATAAGCGCCACGCGTCGTTGGCCGATGCCGTTCGGTCGCGGCACGCGTTTCCACGGGACCTGGAGCAATGGCATTCACGCGAATGCCATGGCTGGCCAGTTCGACCGCCATCACACGGGTCAACTGGATGCTAGCGCTCTTGGCCATGCCGTAAGCGGACCGAAGCGTGCTTCCCCGCTGACCCGAGATTGATGCAACGTTGATGATGCTGCCGCTGCGGCGGTTGCCAACCATCCCCCTCGCCACAGCTTGCGCGACGAAAAACGTCGCTCGCAAGTTAACGGCGAGCATGCCCTCGAGCGTCTCCGGATCGGTGTCGAGGAACGGCACCAGTCGGCTGCCGCCAGCGCTGTTCACGAGAACGTCGATATGAGTGAAGCGTGCTTGCGCAGCCTCGACCGCTTGCGAGATCTCTTGCAAGCTCTGCAGGTCGGCTCTGAAGAACGCGATCTCTCCCGAGCCGCCCACTTCCTTGAGTATAGTGGTGGCGGCGGCTTCATTCCGCCCCACGATTGCGACCGCGGCACCCTCCAGCACAAAGCGCTTCGCGGCCGCTGCTCCAAGCCCGCTGGTGCCACCGGTGACGAGAGCCACCTTGCCTGACAAACGTTGGCGCATTTGATTGCTCCTGGCCGAACCAACAGCGTTCGGTCGCTGTTTTCAATGAATTTGCAGAATGGGTGTGTGTGATCTGACGTTGCAAAATACGAGTATTAATGTAGAGGCCAACTTCGACAATTCCATGATATTGCGCGCCAGCGCGAAATTATATTTGAAATAATATTATAAATTGCATTCTGATCGGCGAGGGTTCGAGTACGCCGATATTTTTCACGATGTCGTGTTGCGAATTGCGTTAGGAGTTCCGTTGGCTTCGCCGCCCGCCTGCTTTGCCAGGTCAATCATGGCGTTGCCAACGAGATAAGGGATCACCTTCAGGGCGCGCGCAAGTTGGCACTCCAGATGCGAGACCGCAGCCGCAGCGTTGCCAGACTTGACCACTTGCAAGAAGTGCAGAACGTCTCGATGCACGCGCGCCAGAGTTTTTGGTTCCTTGAGATCGAGAAATCGAACGTAATGGGTGCGGGCGTTGCAGCGCCGCACAATCTCAACCATCAACCGGTTGCCCGAGAGCAGCGCGATATCTACATAGAGGTTCTCAACAAAGGATGCGTAAGGCTTAGCTGCGGCTTGCGCGTGCTGTTCGCCGAGCGCATCCACTGGCGGTTCAATGGTAATCGTCTCCAGCTTTGCCGCGTTGGCCTCGATTGCATGCTTCAGGATGAGGAAATTGCATTGGTAGGCTTCAATCATCTCTCTGGGATCGAGCGGTTTGATACTGAAGCCTTTGTTCGGCTCAAACGCCAGTAATCCCTCCGCATAGAGACGATTTAGGGTTTCGCGAACCGGTGTCGTGCTGACCCCGAGGCGTCGGGCCAGGTTCATAACCTGCAGGTGCTGTTGCGGTGGGAGCTGGTAGCAAATTACCGCTGTTCTGAGCTGCTCATAGAGCTCCTTGCCTGTCCTTCGAGAAGTGCTTTTAATATGCTTTTCCATCTGGTGACCTCCGCGGATAGGTGCGGCCACCCTCGTCGTCTCCCATTTTTTCTAGCCGACCGCCCATGGGGCGGAACTGCCCAATGTTTCGAAGCAAAGATCCAAACTCGTGATTTTCGATGGCGATAACATGGCGGGCATCGAAGTCAATAGGTGCGGTTCCGTACTTGCGCATTTGCTGGGGCATCACATGTTCGTGTGTCTGCGTGAAGCAGTGCTCTAATGCCGATTCTGAGTTTTAACGGAGTTGCGAGCGCAACGTTTGTGAATATGTCGTGGACTAAAGCTCAGTATTGAAACCGTCTGCTCTTGGCAGCAGATGCATCGAGACACAATGCTCGCAAGTGAGTGCGCAACGAAAACGCAACGATCGAGTTAGCCTGACGCCGCGGCACCGCCCGAAAGCATGGCGAGAGGGAGGCATCGATGTCACCTGGAGAGCGATAGATGGTGGTTCTGCAGAGGATGCGTGGATCATTTGCGGTCTTTGCCGAGGTCGCAGTGCGGCGCGGGCGGACACGCTGCCAACGCGCCACGCGCCGATGGCAACCAGTTTGCAACCACGTTGACTCCATCCGTGCACCCGTTATCGTTTCGTCCACTCGGTCGACGGGCGAGGGCGCGACGTTGATACCGACCGGGGGCTACCGAGCGAGACGGGGAAGTATTCGTTGGGCGCATGCGGCGTGGCGAACGACTGAGGTGCCTTGTCAATCGCCGATGCGCCGAGGTCGTCGTGGTGCAGGTAGGAGCGCGAATGACTGAAGAAGCAGATGAAAAGGCCGAGGTAACGGTAAAGACCGTTGATCGGGTCGCGCGGCTGCTGCGGACTTTGGCAACCCACGGCGAAGGTGCCATGTTGTCAGCTGTGGCGCGCGAGACCGAGCTGGGCAAGGGTACGGTGCATCGGCTGCTTGCCGCGCTGATCGAAGCGGGCCTGGTCTTTCAGTATGTGGACTCTCGCCGGTACCGGCTTGGCGCCGGGCTTGGACTGCTCGCACACGCTGCGCATCAACATGAGTTCGCGTCGCTCGCTCGACCCTTTCTGATTCGGCTGGCGGAGGAAACGCAAGACACGGTGTTTGCCTCCGTGCGGGAGGGAGTCGCCGCGGTTTGCGTCGCCCGCGAGGCGGGAAGCTTCCCGGTCCGGGCGCTATCACTTGGGGTCGGTCAGTTTAGGCCGCTCGGCGTCGGCTCCGGTAGTCTTGCGCTGTTGGCCTTCCTCGCCGACGATGAAATCGACCAGATCGGTTCCAAGAACGCCGCGTGGTTGGCGCGCTATCCGGGACATGATCGCACGGCGCTGCGCGGCATGGTTGCCGACACGCGCCGCAACGGTTTTTCGTTTGTGGATGGTCAGGTTGTGCGGGGTATGAGCGCGATCGGCGTTCCAATCCTCAACGAGGAGGGCTGCCCGGTAGGTGCGCTGAGCCTAGCCGCCATCTCGGAGCGGGTGCGGGGTAGGCGGGCTGTGGAGCTGGTTCGCGCACTACGCGCGCAAGCGCGTCATCTGTCCAAGTCGATGGGACTGGAATGGCAAGGCCAGCAGCGCCAGGCAAGTGCGCAGCAAAAATGCAAAGTCAGGGTTGCCATCCCTGGATTGGCTGCGAAGCGTCTCGAACGAGAGCCCAGCAATGGCCGCAGACGAGAGCGCTGAAGCCGCGCGTTGGTGCCAACCAAGCTGGCGGCCTGTTGCCTTGATGCCACCGATCAGGCGTTCGGGTCGGCCCAGCGATTTTGGTCCTGCGCGAGGGTCCTTCAATGGGGCTGCAGAATGACTTTACCGGCGTTTCCCGACGCCGCCAGCGTGAAGGCTGCCTCGAAATCCTCAAGCGGGATGCGATGGGTCAGGATCTTGGCAAGGGTTGTACCGTGCGTGACCAGCAGTCGTTCTACTAAGATCCAGGTCTCATCGATGCGTCGACCGTAGACCCCTGAGATAGTGACTTCCCGCAGCACGACATGCCGGGTGATATCGAGTGCGAATGGATGCTCGGGCAAGCTGGCAAAGATCACCCGTGCGCCCGTTCGCACATGCGCAAGCGCCTGCGTGAAGGCTGCTTCACTGCCCGTCGTTTCGATGAGCACATCGGCAACAAATCCATCGAGCGACCCTGGCTGGGGAGTGACCGACATGTTTGCCCCCATCTGCCGGGCGAGCTCGAGGCGGTACTCAGAAAGATCCGTGGCCGTGACCGAGGCGGCGCCGTAGGCTCTGGCCGCGGCGATGGCCAACAGGCCGATCGATCCGCAGCCGAGCACCAGCACATGGGCGCCGGCGATCCTGCTGTCGGTGACCGCCCGAACGGCAATGCCGAGCGGCTCCATCATGCAGGCGTGCTCAAGCGAAATGGCGAGCGGGATGCCGCGCAAGGCCGCCTCCGGTACCAGGGTGTGGTCGGAGAAGCAGCCGAGCCCCAACTGGCTGAACAGTTGCAGATGTTCACACGTGTGCCGACGGTTGAGGCGGCATTGGTGACAACGGCCGCATGGAATATGGGTTTCCGCGGTCACATGATCGCCGGACTTTACGGTCGTGACCTCCGGTCCAACGGCGATAACGGTTCCGGCGAACTCGTGGCCGAGCCGAAGCGGCGGCCGATAGGTGCGGGCCGCCCAAGGGTTCCATTTGTAGATGTGCAGATCGGTGCCGCAAATCGCAGCCGAGTGGATCTTGACGAGCACATCGGTGCCCTTCGGCTCGCGCAGGACGACCGGCCTCAGCGCGAGGGCGCCGCTGCCGGGCCGGTCCTTGAAGACGAAGCGTGACTCGATTCCCATGCTTTCGCTCCCGCCTACGCGCGCTCAGCGGCCCCAGCAAGCCTGCTAGCCATGACCGTTGCACGGCCAATGGCGTAGCTCCGCCTCGCCACGATGAAAAACAGCGACGCAAATGCGATCGAGCGCGTGTTCGGTGTGTGCCAGGCAGCGGTCCGCGGTTTGGCGAAGGAAGCAATGGTGTCGGTGACCTTGCGATCGACGAGTGGCGATTGCATCACTGCGCGCGGCACGGCGTCGGCATGGAACGGCGTGCATAGCGCACGGCAGGCGGGCGCGTGAACGCTTTGCGGTTGCCTCAGCCTGGGGCTGAGGCTGGCGCGCACGCCAAGCCTATTGCTCGGCCGGCCCACGGGTCGCCCTCCCTGTGGCGGCGGCCGGGCGACGGTGACCCGCCGCAAGCCCCATCGCTTTGGCGAGTTCGGCTGCTTCGCGGGCAAGCACGCGCACAAGCTGCGTGATGCGGGGACCCGACACCCTGTCACTGATTGCGGCGAGGCTGAGCGCGGCCACTGGCCGACCGCCTGCGTCGAGGATGGGCACGCCCATGGCATTCATGCCGGGCACGATCCTGCCCTCGACCAACGAGTAGCCGCGTCGGCGCGTATCGGCGACCTTGGCCAAGAGCTCCTTGCGCGCGTGGCCTGGATAGCGCGCCAGCCAGGCGGCGTTCTTTTCGATCAGGCGGGCAATCTCATCGTCAGAGAGGAACGCGAACAGGGCGAGGCTGCCCGAACCCACCCCGAGCGGGCGCAGGTGTCCGACCTCAAGCGAAAGCGTGCGGATCGGAAAGGCGCCGATTTCGCGGGCAACGCAAACCGCCGCTCCGCCTTCGCGAACGGATGCGTAAATGGTGTCTTGCGTCGCTTCTGCCAGCCGCAACAGAAAAGGCTTTGCCAGTGCCGCGAAGTCCTGGCGATGAGCGGCATGCCCCAACAGCGCGAGGCCCGCGCCGAGGCGATAGCGCTTGGTTTCCTGATCCTGGAACACCAGGCCCGCATCGATCAGGGCATTGAGCAAACGGTGTGTGGTGCCCTTGCCCAGTCCGGTGTCGCGGGCGAGCGCGGACAGCATGCCGCCATCGGCATGAAATGCCATTGCCCGCAGCAGCCGAACGGCACGGTCGACGCTCTGGACCGGGGTCTCGCTGGAAGCGTCATCGAATGAGGCGGGGATAACCATATCGCCCATCGGTAGCGAAATCGTCCATCTGTATCGAAATCGTCCTGTGGCGAATATCGCCGTTGACAGCAGAGAACATCGAATGGCATCGTTCCGTCAATAAGAAATCTTTGTTCCACAATACGGAACAGCAGCAGGAGGAAACAAATGCTCACGCGTCGCACCTTCAACCGCCTGGTCGCCGCGGCACCTGCCGGCATCACCCTCATCTCGTCGCGGGGCGAGGCTGCCGAGTTTGTCTACAAGTACGGGAACCAGGTGCCCGCCAGCCACCCGATGACCATCTATGCGCAGCGCGCGGCCGATCGAATCAAAGAGGAGACGAGCGGCCGGCTGGAGATCCAGCTATTCCCCAACAATCAGCTTGGCGGCGATACCGATATGCTGTCCCAGCTGCGCTCCGGTGCGCTCGAGTTCTTCACCATCTCGCCGGTCGTCCTCTCCAACCTCGTCAGTGTGGCCTCGATCAGCGGCATCGGTTTCGCCTTTCCGGACTACGAGACCGCGTGGCGGGCAATGGATGGTGACCTGGGCGCCTTTGTGCGCGCCGAGATCGCCAAGGCCGGCCTCACGGCCATGGATAAGATTTGGGACAGCGGCTATCGACAGGTCACGACCAGTACCAAGCCCATTAACTCCGCCGACGACCTTAAAGGCTTGAAGATCAGGGTGCCGGTGACGCCGTTGTGGAGTTCGATGTTCAAAGCGCTGGGTGCCGCCCCAGCCAGTATCAACTTCAGCGAGGTCTACTCGGCGCTGCAGACCAAGGTCGTCGACGGACAGGAGACGCCGCTGGTTTCGATCAAGGCGGCGAAGCTTTATGAGGTGCAGAAATACTGCTCCCTCACCAACCACGTGTGGGACGGCTATTGGTTCACGGCCAACACGCGCGCCTGGCAGCGCCTGCCCGCTGATCTGCGGGAGATCGCGGCGCGCAACTTTGACAAGGCAGCTGAGGAGCAGCGGCTCGAGAACAAGCGCCTCAACGAGTCTTTGCGCGGCGAGCTCGAGAAGGGCGGTCTCGCGTTCAACGCGCCATCGGACCCCAAATCCTTCCGCCTCGTCTTGACCAAGGCCGGCTTTTATGCGGAGTGGCGCAGCAAGTTCGGGGCCGAGGCTTGGAAACAGCTTGAGAAGTACGCCAACGAGCTCGCCTGATGACCGTCGGCGAGCCTAGCCTGCAAGCATCGTACGGGACCAACACCGTCGGGCCGCAGCCCGCTGCTTGGCGGTCCTGGCTCGGCTATCTCGACCGGGCATTGCAGCACCTGATCGAGGTTGCCGCGGCCATCCTGATTGTGGTGGAGACGATGGTGCTGCTGGCGGGCGTGGTGGCGCGCTACGTCTTCCAGCGGCCTCTGATTTGGTCGGACGATCTGGCGAGCCTGCTGTTCATCTGGCTCATCATGCTGGGCGCCGTGATTGCGTTGCGGCGCGGAGCCCACATGCGCCTGACCCTGCTGGTAAACGCCAACGCGCCCCAATTGCGACCGTGGCTCGAGTCGACGGCGGTGGCGGTGACGGCCGTGTTCTTCGTCGCCATGCTCCAGCCAGCGTACGAGTACACGGTTGACGAGGCATTCATCACGATGCCTGGGCTTGGGCTTTCGAGCGCCTGGAGGTCAGCTGCTCTGTTCGTTGGCGCCGTCCTGATGCTGAGCGTCCTGGCCGCCGCGGCCGTCCAGCGCCGCTCGCTTATCCACCTGGTGGGGGCGATCTGCTTGGTCGCAGCGGTGGCTGTCGTTCTCTGGCTTGCCACTCCAGTCCTGACGCAGATGGGAAAATACAATCTCATCGTGTTCTTCGTCGCCCTGGTGTCGGCCTGCGTGATCTTGGGCATCCCGATTGCCTTCTCGTTCGGGGTGGCCACTGTCGCCTACCTTGGGCTGATGACGCACGTTCCGCTCAGCGTGGTCGTCAGCCGCATGCAGGAAGGCATGTCGCACTTGATCCTGCTTTCGGTGCCGCTCTTCATCTTTCTCGGCATGTTGATCGAACTGACCGGCATGGCTCGCGCCATGGTCGACTTACTTGCGGCGGTGCTTGGCCGCATCAAGGGCGGCCTCTCCTATGTGCTGCTTGCCGCGATGTACCTGGTGTCCGGCATCTCCGGCGCCAAGGCTGCCGACATGGCCGCCATTGCTCCGGTGCTGTTTCCGGAGATGAGGCGTCGCGGCACCCCGCCGGGCGAGCTCGTTGCCCTGCTGTCGACTTCGGCAGCCATGTCCGAGACCATTCCGCCGGCGCTGGTGCTGATCATCATCGGGTCGGTGACGGACGTCTCGATCGCGGCACTGTTCACCGGCGGCCTGTTGCCGGCCCTGGTGCTGGCGATTGCGCTCGGCATTATTGCCCGCTATCGCGCCCGGCATGAGGATGTGTCGCATATCCAGCCTGCCTCGTATCGCCAGATTGGGCGCGTGTTCGTCACGGCTCTGCCGGCGCTCGCGCTGCCGCTCCTGATTCGCTCGGCGGTGGTTGAGGGGGTCGCGACCGCCACCGAGGTGTCGACCATCGGCATCGCCTACGCGGTGCTATGCGGCATTGTGATCTACCGAAGCTTCGACTGGCGGCGCATCTATCCGATGCTGATCGAAACCGCCTCCCTTACCGGGGCTATTCTGATCATCATTGGCGCGGCCACCGCGATGGCTTGGGCCCTGACACAGTCGGGATTCTCGCGCGATCTCGCGGCCACCATGGCCGAGGTGCCGGGCGGCCATCTGGGTTTCTTGATGATCAGCATCGTCGTGTTCGTCTTCCTGGGCGCGATCTTGGAAGGGATCCCGGCCCTGGTGTTGTTCGGGCCGCTGTTGTTTCCCGTCGCCCGCATGGTCGGCATTCACGAAGTGCATTATGCGATGGTTGTCATTCTAGCGATGGGTATCGGCCTATTCGCACCGCCGCTCGGCATCGGCTATTATATGGCCTGCGCCATCGGCCGGGCCGATCCCGACGAGGGTATGCGGCCGATCTGGCCGTATCTTGCGGCGCTGTTCGTCGGGCTTCTTGTGGTTGCCTTCTTCCCCTGGCTGTCGATTGGCTTCTTGTGAGTACGACCGTGGCAAGACCTGCAGAACCTGCCGCAGGCTCCAACCTCAGATGGCGCGCGCCGCCGCTCGTCGCTGCCGCGTCGGGGCGGTAAAGACGATGAGCTTGCTCTCGTTCGATAGCATCACCTTGGTGCCGGCGACCTTGCAGGGGAGGTCGGTGCTGGCCGCATCGCATGGCGGGATCTTCGTGGCTCGTGCGGCGCTGCGCTTGGGCCTCGGCGGGCTGATCGTCAGCGATGCAGGCATCGGCCGGGAGCGGGCGGGGGTTATAGGTCTCGATCTCCTCGAACAGCACGCCGTACCGGCCGCCGCCGTTTCCGTGCATTCGTCGCGCATCGGCGATGGCGCCGATTGCTTGCGGCGCGGCGTGATCTCGACCTTGAACGAGGCGGCACGCCGCATCGGGCTTGCGGTCGGCATGGCCGCGCACACGGCGCTGGAGCACCTGTCGCAACATCCGCGCGCGCCGGCGGGTTTGCTGCCTGAGCTTGCCGACGAGCATCGGCAGGTGCAGCATGCGAATGGGAGGCAGATCGTGATCGTCGACTCCAATTCGCTGGTCGGCCCTGGCGATGGGGACAGCATCGTCGTGACCGGCTCGCACGGCGCCCTGTTGGGGGGACGGGCGGGCTCGGCGGTGAAGTGGCCGGTGATGGCCGCCATCTATAACGATGCCGACGGCGGCATCGACGGCGCGGGATTTTCGCGGCTGGCGGCGCTCGATGCCGGCCAAATTGCGGCGGCCACCGTCAGTGCCTGGAGCGCGCGCATTGGCGATGCCCGCTCCACGCTCGCCGATGGCTATGTGACGCGTGTCAATTCCTGCGCTCAGGCAGCGGGTGCCAGGGTCGGGATGTCTTGCCTGGATCTTGTCGCGGGACTGAGCGAATGGCGACCGCAACGCGGTTAGAATGGGCAGAGACGAGATGAGCTCCAATTCGATGCGCCGGATATCCGGCGGCCAGGCGCTGGCCGAAATGCTGAAGCTGGCAGGCGTCGGTCCAATATTGGGCATGGGTGGCTTTCAGCTGCTCCCCTTCTATGAGGCCTGCCGAAAGCTCGGCCTCAAACATGCGCTCATCAACGACGAACGCTGCGGTGCCTTTGCGGCTGACGCCTACGCCAAGGTCACCAACCGCCCCGGATGCGTGGATGCAACCTTGGGGCCCGGTGCCACCAATCTGATCACGGGCCTTGTCGAGAGCCTCAACGCCGGTGTGCCGCTTGTCGCCATTGTCGGGGACGCCAACCGCGAGCACGCTTGGAAGAACATGACGCAGGAGACGCGGCAGAGCGATGTGCTGCGGCCGATTGTGAAAGACCTGATCAGGGTCGAAGTCATCAAGCGGATTCCCGAACATGTCCGGCGCGCCTTTCAGGTCGCGACCAGCGGCCGGCCTGGGCCGGTCGTCATTGCTGTGCCCGAAGACGTGGCCCACGCAGAGCATGATTTCGAAGCGGCAGATTTCTGGATCGATCCGGCGACCACCCAGGCCCCGTGCCGGCGCTTCCGTCCGGATCCGGCCGACGTCGAGCATGCGGCACGGTTGCTGGCCAAGGCACAAAGACCGCTGCTGCTGGCCGGAGGCGGCGTGCATCTCTCGCAAGCCCATGACGCATTGCTCGGCTTTGCCGAAGCCCACAATATTCCGATCGCACATACGATGTCGGGAAAGGGGGCAATCGCCTGCTCACATCCGCTGTCGGCCGGGCTGTTTGGCCGTTACGACCGCATTGCCAATTCGCTGGTGACCGAAAGCGACTGCTTGCTCGTGGTCGGCTGTAAGCTCGGCGAAATTGCTACCAAGCGTTTCACACTGATTCCGGCCGAAGTGCCGGTCATTCACGTCGACATCGAGCCAACCGAGATCGGCCGCACCACGCGCACCGCGGTGGCCCTGGTCGGCGATGCCCGCCTTTCGGTTGACGATTTGGGGTCTGCGCTCGGCACCGAGCCGGCCGGGTCGCGGGTGGCTTGGGCGGCCGAGGTGGGAAAGCGCATGGCGTCCTGGCGGGACGGCGCGCGCGATCGCATGCAATCGCAAGAGCGGCCGGTAAATATCGCTCGCCTGCTGAATGAGCTCAACAAGGTGATGCCGGCCGACGGTATCGTCGTTGCCGACGGCGGCTTTGCCGCACATTGGGCCGGACTGCTGTTCGATACCAAAATGGCCGGTCGGCACTTCCTGCCCGATCGTGGCTTTGCTTCAATCGGCTACGGCGTACCCGGGGGTCTGGGGGCCCAACTTGCCGCCGGGGCCCGCCGCCGCGTCGTTGCGCTGACCGGAGACGGCGGCTTCAACATGAGCCTTGGCGACCTCGAGACCGCGCGGCGGCTTGGGGCCAATTTCGTCGCCGTCGTGTTCAACAACGCCGCGTCCGGCTATGTCAAAGCCTTGCAGCACGCGGTCTATGGTGCCGGCAATTACCAGTCTTCAGACCTGGTCGAGCTGAATTACGCTGACATCGCCAAAGGCTTCGGCTGCCTTGGCATCCGCGTTGAAAATCCCGAAAGCTTGAGCGGGGCGTTGCAGGAGGGCCTCGCCAATAGCTCGACACCGACGGTGATCGATGTGGTGGTGACGCGCGACCCCGCCAAGATGCTGCCGGCCGCTGACAACCGGGCGCTCAAGGTGGAAAGGGGAGATCGGCCGGTATGACAGCCAGGGCGGCAGAACTTCAGCTTGGAGCCAATTCTTGCGAGCAGCGCGCGCGGTAGACGCGCTGGTGTGGCGGATGCCCACCGCGCTGCGGCGCCCACGCGGGTGACAATAGCCTTGAGTGGTTAGCGCGACCCCGCGTCAGCTGGCGATGGCTCTCGGCTCGGCGATCTCCTCTGCATCGCGAGCTTCGCCATGCACTTCCTCGCGAATCACCTTGTCAGTGATGTCGTCCAGGTACGCTGTCAGCGCCGTGTCGATCTGGGCGAACTGGGGCCAAAGCGTGCGATCGAAGAACGTACGCGGTGCCCTGACCACGACAGTCTGTCGTTTCATGCGCGCGTACCGGAAGGGCTTCAGGCCGTAGCGGCGGCACAGTGCGATGAACAGCCGGCGTGACCACGGATTGGGGATGCTGAAGCGCATCTCGATCTCGGCCTCCCTGCGTGCGGTCGCCGCCAATTGCAAGCGGATGCGTTCGGCGGCCGCGTCGGCCGCTTGTCGCTCGCCAGGCGTCGCCGCGCCGGCGAAGAGGGCTTCGATCTTGCGCAGCTTGTCGCGCAGGTGCGCCTCATCGATCATCATCGACCTCCCCTGGATCGAGACCAGCAGCCGTCATGGCAGGCAATAATGGCCCGACTCTCTGCACGGGGTCACGCCGACGGCGCCATCCGGTTGTGGAAACCGCCAATCAAATTGCAGCGCCGCCCGTCTCGAGCCGACGGGGAACGGTGCCTGCCCGAGGCCCCGACAGGGCCGCCGCGCGCGGCGTTTCGGGGGGCGGCCCGCCACCCAAGCGAGGCGCCCGCACCCTCAATCGACCAAGTCATGACCAGCTGATCTCCCTGGAGATGACGATGCCTCGCCGCCAGCGACACACACTGCCGATGTCTAAGAACTGGGCAGTTTGCCCATTCTTGTGTAATTCCACACACCTTGCGGTCACGCTATGCAAGGGGGTCGCCAATCGTCAGCGGGAGCCGCATGGCCCACATGCCACCCAGGTTCGTGCCGCCGGTCTGCGGGATCGCGGTCGGGATCCCGAGGGCCGTCGCCGCCGCGGTCAGCGCTTGTTTGCTCGGCCGACATCGGCACCACCGCGATGGCGCCATCGATCACATGCTGGCTCGCCGCCCAGCTGCTGCCCATCGTCATGGCGATCTTCCCGCTGCTAGGGCGCCCAATTGCGGTCGTGACCCGGCCCAGACGGCGTTGAAGGCGCCATGACGGCCTTGGACGCCCGCCTCAACATTCTCGTCATCGACGACAACCCGATGCGTCGTGCCATCCTGGAGCTGGGCTTGCGCGACGCGGGCTTCAGCGACATCACGCTGCTCGCCGACAGCACGGGCCTGCTCGAGCGCATTTGCACCGTCAACCCCGATGTCATTCTGATCGACCTGCAGAAGCCGAGCCATGAAGAGCTCGAACGGATGTTCCAGGTTTCGCGCATCGTGCGGCGGCCGATTGCCATGTTCGTCGATGAGAGCGACCGCGCCACCATTGAGAAGGCGATTGCGGCCGGCGTCAGCGCCTACATCGTCGATGGCCTCAAACGCGAGCGCGTGCGCGCCATCCTCGACATGGCGATCGCACGCTTCGGCGCGTTTGAGCGCCTGCGCTCAGAACTTGAGGAAACCAAAAGCGCTCTCAAGCAACGCAAGGTGATCGAAAAGGCGAAAGGTATCCTGATGAAGAGCCGCGGCCTCGACGAGGAGGCGGCATACACGCTTTTACGCCGCACGGCGATGAGCAAAGGTAAGCGGATTGCCGACATTGCCGAAAGCCTCGTCAGCACCATCGATCTCTTTGAACGCTAGCAAGAGCATCGCTGCCTTCGCCGCCGCTGCCTTCGAGCGGCCTCACCGCGGCCCGCTGCGTCGCGAGCGGCAACCAGCGCGCGCGGCCGGCAAACGCCTTGCTGGCGCGATCTGAGGCATCGCGGCGGGCGATTCGCTCAAGAAGGCAGCAGAACCTGGCACCTCGACGACCCGCAATTGGCTAGAGAGCGGTAGGACTTCTGCCGCTTGGTCCGTTGTCGAGAGTTGGCACGAAGCTTGAAAATCGAGGATCGACAAACGCCGGCGCAATGGCGGGCCGGCCCATAAGCAACGCTGCTTTCGGGGGAGGGTCGTCGGCCCTCGAAGGTGGCGTTTTTGTATGACGCGAGGTGAAAGCTTGAAGCGGGAATTGCAACTTCCACGCCGTGGCACGTTAGGGCAGATCCAATGACCAGCTCGAGCACGAGGGGTACTGGCGGCCGCGGCGCCCTGAGCCGCCGCATGTTCCTGAAGAACACCGGCACCGCGGCTCTCATCGCCGCCGCCAAGGCCACTGTCCTCGGTGGCGTTCATGTCGCCAACGCGGCCGGGCCCGAGGTGAAAGGCGCCAGGCTAGGTTTCATCGCCCTCACCGACGCCGCCCCGCTGTTCATCGCCAAGGAGAAGGGCATGTTTGCCAAGTATGGCGTGCCCGACACCGAAGTCGCCAAGCAAGCGTCCTGGGGCGCGACCCGCGACAATCTCGTGCTCGGCTCGGAGGGCAATGGCATCGACGGCGCGCACATCCTCACCCCGATGCCCTACCTCATCAGTGCCGGCAAAGTCACCCAGAACAACCAACCGACGCCGATGTACATCCTTGCGCGGCTCAACCTGAACGGCCAGTGCATCTCCGTCGCCAAGGAGCACGCCGACCTGCGCGTCGGTGTGGACAGCAAGGATTTCAAACTCGCGCTGCAGCACAAGAAGGTGTCGGGCAAGCCGGTCAAGGCCGCCATGACATTTCCCGGCGGCACGCACGATCTGTGGATCCGCTACTGGCTCGCCGCCGGCGGCATCGATCCCGACAGGGATATCGAGACCATCGTGGTGCCGCCGCCGCAGATGGTGGCGAACATGAAGGTCGGCACCATGGACTGCTTTTGCGTGTGCGAGCCATGGAACCTTCAGCTCATCCACCAGAACATCGGCTACACCGCGATCACCACCGGCGAGCTGTGGAACAGGCATCCGGAGAAGTCGCTCGGCATGCGCGCCAGCTTCGTCGACAAGCACCCGAACGCTGCCCAGGCCATCCTGATGGCGGTGATGGAAGGGCAGATGTGGTGCGAGAAGCCGGAGAACCACGAGGAGGTGGCCGCCATCTGCGCCAAGCGCCAGTGGATCAATTGCCCGGTCGAGGACGTCACCGAGCGGGTGAAGGGCCGTTTCGACTACGGCATCCCCGGCAAGGTGGTCGAAAATCACCCGCAGATGATGCGCTACTGGCACGACTTTGCCTCCTATCCCTTCCAAAGCCATGACCTCTGGTTCCTTACCGAGGACATGCGCTGGGGCAAGCTCGAGCCGACCCTCGATGCCAAGGCGCTGATCAAGAAGGTCAACCGCGAGGATCTGTGGCGCGAGGCTGCCAAACAGCTCTCGGTGCCGCCCTCGGCGATGCCGCCGTCCACCTCGCGCGGCAAGGAGACGTTCTTCGACGGCAAAGTGTTCGATCCCGACAACCCCGAAGCCTACCTGCGAAGCCTGTCCATCAAGCGTCTAGAAGCGTGACCGAACGGGCGCCGCGGGTTGCGGCCGCCCGCATGCCCAATGCGGGGGAGAAGCAGATGACCATGCCAGCCGTCAGGATCGGCAGCGCCAGGTCGGTGGCAGCGCCGCCCATCACCGTCGTCAAATTGGCCGTCAAGCCGGGGCCGGTCGGCGATCGGCTGCTGGCACGCCTTAGCGACATCGCCGCGCACGTCCTGCCGCCGCTGCTGGTCATCGCCACCTTGGTGCTGGTCTGGGAGATGCTGTGCGCCCGGCCGGGCGCGTCGCTGCCGGCTCCCTCGCGCGTGCTGCGCGAGACCTGGGAGCTGATCGCCGACCCGTTCTTCGACCGCGGCGGCATCGACCGGGGGCTCTTCTGGCACCTCTCGGCCAGTCTGCGGCGCGTTGGCCTCGGCTACGCCCTGGCCGCCGGGGTCGGCGTCGCGCTCGGCACCTTGATCGGCCAGTCGGTGTGGGCGCTGCGCGGGCTTGACCCACTGTTCCAGGTGCTGCGCACGGTGCCGCCGCTCGCCTGGCTGCCGCTCTCGCTCGCCGCCTTTCGCGACGGGCAGCCCTCGGCGATCTTTGTGATCTTCATCACGGCGATCTGGCCGATCATTATCAATACCGCCGTCGGCATCCGCAATATTCCGCAGGACTACCGCAACGTCGCCGCCATATTGCGGCTTAACGCCATCGAATTCTTCACCAAGATCATGATCCCGTCGGCAGCGCCCTACATCTTCACCGGGCTGCGCATCGGCATCGGCCTCTCCTGGCTCGCCATCGTCGCCGCCGAAATGCTGATCGGCGGCGTCGGCATCGGCTTCTTCATCTGGGACGCGTGGAACTCATCGCACATCAGCGAGATCATCCTGGCGCTCACTTACGTCGGCATCGTCGGTTTCATCCTCGACCGCATCGTGGCGTTCGCGGCCGGGATCGCCACCCGTGGCACCGCGGCCAACTGAAAGGCATAGGATGGCCTACCTGAAGATTGATCACGTCGACAAGACGTTTCACCGCGGTTCACGGCACACAGAGGTCCTGAACGACATCACCGTCGACGTCGACCAGGGCCAGTTCGTGTCGATCATTGGCCACTCGGGCTGCGGCAAGTCCACCCTCCTCAACATTGTCGCGGGGCTGACGCAAAGCACGCGCGGCGGCGTCCTGCTCGAGGGGCGCGAGGTCGACGAGCCCGGACCCGACCGCGCCGTCGTGTTCCAGAACCACAGCCTGCTGCCGTGGCTCACCGTCTACGACAACGTGCGTCTCGCGGTGGACAAGGTGTTCGCTGCCTCCAAGTCACGCCGCGAGCGGCACCACTGGACCATGCACAACCTCGAGCTGGTGCAGATGGGGCACGCCAAGGACCGGCGACCGGCAGAGGTCTCGGGTGGCATGAAGCAGCGCGTCGGCATCGCCCGCGCGCTCGCCATGCAGCCCAAGGTCCTGCTGCTGGACGAGCCGTTCGGCGCGCTCGACGCGCTGACGCGGGCGCATTTGCAGGATTCCGTCATGGCCATTCACCAGACACTCGGCAACACCGTGCTGATGATCACCCACGACCTCGACGAGGCCGTACTGCTCTCCGACCGAATCGTAATGATGACGAACGGACCGGCGGCGCGCATTGGCGAGGTGCTCGAGGTGCCTATGCCGCGGCCGCGCAAGCGGCTCGAGCTGGCAGCCGATCCTGCCTACAACCGCTGCCGACAGCGTGTGCTGGAATTCCTCTACGCCCGTCATAAGGCACCGCAGCTGCAGGCGGCCGAGTAGGAGGGCGCCATGGCTCCACAGCGGCTGGTCGTGGTTGGCAACGGTATGGCTGGCCTGCGCCTGCTTGAGGAGATCGTTGAGCGCGCACCCGGCCGGTTTGCGATCACTGTGATCGGAGCGGAGCCCGAGCCGGCGTACAACCGCGTGCTGCTGTCGTCCCTGCTGGCGGGTGACATCGGTGCCGACGAGGTCATGCTGCGGCCGCGTGACTGGTACGGCACGCACGGCATCGAACTGATCACCGGCCAGCCGGCCCAGTGCGTCGACATTTTACGGCGCGCGCTGCGGCTGCCGGACGGCACCGAGGTCGCGTTTGACGCCCTGGTCCTGGCGACAGGTTCCGATCCGGTCACGCTGCCGGTGCCGGGCACGGATCTGGCGGGCGTCGTGACCTTCCGCACACTCGCCGACATCGCCGGGTTCGAGACCTTTGCCAGCACCGGTCAGCCGGCGGTCGTGATCGGCGGTGGCGTGCTCGGCATTGAAGCCGCCTACGGTCTCGCCCGGCGCGGCGTACCGGTTACGCTGGTGCACCTGATGGACCGGCTGATGGAGCGGCAGCTCGACGCCGAGGGTGCCGAACTGGTGGCGCAAGCCGTCGCGCAAAAGGGCATTCGCGTGCTCCTCAACGCCAAGACCCGGGCCATCCAAGGCGGGTCGCGGGCGGAAGCAGTCGAGCTCACCGATCGGCGGGTACTCCCCTGCGGCCTGGTGGTGATGGCGATCGGTGTCCGCCCGCGGATCGCACTCGCCGCCACCGCCGGCCTGAAGGTCAATCGAGGCATCGTTGTCGATGATCTCATGCGCACCTCGGTGCCGTCGGTCTTGGCCGTCGGCGAATGCGCCGAGCATTGTGGAACCTGCTACGGGCTGGTCGAACCCTGCTATCAGCAAGCCAAGGCCGCCGCCACCACCATCCTGGGCGATACCTCCGCCGACTATGCCGGTTCCGTGCCGGCAATCCATCTCAAGGTCTCCGGCGTACCGGTCTTCTCGATCGGCGATTTCGACGGCACGGCGGCCGACCGCATCATCATTCGCGACGGCGGTGCGCCTTGCTATCGCAAACTTGTCTTGCGCGAGGGCCGGCTCGCCGGTGCCATACTGGTCGGCGATAGCGCCGATGCGGCTTGGTACACGGACCTGGTTCGGTCGGGCGCACCGGTCGCGGCGTTGCGTGAGCAACTTGCCTTCGGCCGGGCATTCGCGGAGGCCGCGTGATGGGCGACCGCGATTTCTCCGATGAGCAGAAGCGCTATCTGGAAGGCTTCGTGTCGGGCGTTGACGCGGCGCGTGCTGCCGCGGGTCTCAAGCCGCTGGCCGGCAGCGGCGGTGCTCAGGCGTCACCCGCCGGACCCGATGCCGCGCATCTTGCCGCCATGGCGCGGGTCGAGGCCGAGGGCCGTAAGCTCTCGACCGAGGAGACGGCCAAGCGCGACCAGCACCCGTTCGACGCCTACGCGCGCTTCAAGGCAGAGAGCGCACGCGGACAGTTTCCGAAGGGCGCCGATAATTTCCGCTGGCGCTTCCACGGCATGTTCTACGCCGCCCCGGCGCAAAAAGCCTACATGTGCCGGCTGCGCATTCCGAACGGCATCCTGAGCCACTGGCAGCTGGACGGCGTCGCGGCCATCGCCGCATGTCACGGCAAGGGCTACGCCGACGTGACCACGCGCGCAAACCTGCAGGTGCGCGAGATCGCCGCCGAGCATGCGATCGCCGTGCTCGAGGATCTGGCCGAGCTGGGCCTCGCCACCAAGGGCTCCGGCGCCGACAACATCCGCAATGTCACCGGCTCGCCCACCGCCGGCATCGATCCGCAAGAATTGCTCGATACCCGGCCCTATGCACGCGCTTGGCACCACCACATCTTGAACGACCGATCCCTCTATGGGTTACCGCGCAAGTTCAACGTCGGCTTCGACGGTGGTGGCATGGTGCCGGTGCTGGCAGACACCAACGACATCGCCTTCACCGCCGTGCGCGCAGTTGCGGGCTCGCCGGCGGCCCCGGCGGTTTACTTCCGGTTGCGGCTCGGCGGCATCACCGGCCATCGGGATTTCGCCCGGCCGACGGGGATCGTCGTGATGCCCGAGGACGCGGTTGCGGTTGCCGACGCCATCGTGCGCGTGTTCATCGACCACGGCGACCGGACCGACCGCAACAAGGCACGGCTGAAGTACCTGCTCGACGCCTGGGGCCTTGACGCGTTTCTCGAGGCTGTCGAAGCGAAGCTTGGCCGGCGGCTGTTGCGCGTGGCGCAGGAGCTGATAGCGGAGCCCAATCGCCAGCACCGCCAGGCGCACGTTGGCATCCATCCGCAGAAGCAGCATGGGCGGGTGTGGGTCGGCGTGGCGCTGCCGGTCGGGCGGATGACCTCGGCGCAAATGCGCGGGCTTGCCGCGATCGCGCATGAGCTGGGTGACGGCGACATCCGTCTCAGCGTATGGCAGAACCTGCTGCTGTCCGGGGTCGCCGAGGCCGATGCCGAGGCGGTGGAGCGCCGCCTCGAGGCCATCGGGCTCGCGGCACGCGCCAGCCGCATCCGCGCTGGCCTCGTCGCCTGCACCGGCAATACCGGCTGTAAGTTTGCCGCGTCCAACACCAAGCACACCGCGCTCGCGATTGCCGCACACGTCGAGGCCCAAGTCGCGCTCGACACGCCGATCAACCTGCATCTCACGGGTTGCCCCAATTCGTGCGCCCAACACTATATCGGCGACATCGGCCTCATTGCCTGCCGCGTGCCGATCGTCCCCGACAGCGATGACACCGTGGAAGGCTTCCACGTGCACGTTGGCGGCGGCTTCGGCGCCGACGCCGCCATTGCCCGAGAGTTTCAGCGCGACGTGCGTGTGGAGGAGTGTCCGGCGGTGGTGCGACGCCTGCTGCAGGCCTACCTCGCGCACCGCAGCGCGGCCGACGAGACCTTCCTGCAGTTCAGCCGCCGTACCGAACTTCCCGCTCTCAAAGCCATGGTCGCGGCGCTGGAGGTGACCGAATGACCATGCTCGATGCCCGTGCCAGCGCCGTGCCGGTCATTCCCGAAGGCGCACCTTTTTCCGTCGAGCAGCGCGCCTGGCTCAACGGCTTCTTCGCCGGCCTGCTGTCGCTCGATGCCAAGGCCGGCGCCGCGCCGCACACCGGTGACCTGCCCCATGTCGCCGTCAACGCATTGGCCGGCGATCACCACACCGACGAGGCGCCCTGGCATGACCCTGCCATGCCGATCGATGAGCGCATTGCGCTGGCCGCGGGCCAACCCATCAAGCGCAAGCTCTACGCCGCAATGGCCCAGCAGGACTGCGGCCAGTGCGGCCACCTGTGCGAGAGCTATGCGGCCGCCATCGCCGCCGGCAGCGAGCAGAAGCTCAACCTGTGTGTTCCCGGCGGCAAGGAGACGAGCCGCATGTTGAAGCGGCTGCTGGAGGAGGCAGTGGTCCCCGACCCGATCCCGGCTGCCGCAGCGCGCACCGAACTGGTGGCTCCGGCCGCCGTCGCCGCGATGGCCGCCGCCGGCTACTGCCGCGACCAGCCCGTCGAGGCGATCTTCCATAGCGCCGAGCGCCTCAACGGCGCCGGCTCCGAGAAGGACACGCGTCATGTGGTGATCGACATTACCGACAGCGGCATCGACTACGCGCCGGGTGACAGTTTAGGCCTGTTCCCGAGCAATGACGCGGCGCTCGTCGATGCCGTGCTGGCGGCCATTGATGCCCCCCGGGATTTCCCGATCGCCGGCAAGACCATCCGCCGAGTGCTCATCGATGACTATGCCCTGGGCACCGCACCCGATGCTTTGTTCGAGCTGCTCGGCTATCTGACAAGCGGCGCCAAGCGGCGCAAAGCCAAGGCGCTCGCCAAGGGCGAGGACCCTGATGGCGATGCCGCCACGTTCGATGTACTGGCCGCCGTCGAAGCGCTCGGCCCGATCCGTCCGGACCCCGAGGCGTTCCTCGAATGTTTGGAGCCGCTGCAGCCGCGCCTTTATTCGATTTCCTCCTCGCCGCTCGCCTCGCCCGGCAAATTGCATCTGACCGTCGACGCCGTACGCTACGACATCAGGGCACGCCGGCGCCTCGGCGTCGCCTCCACCTTCCTCGCCGACCGGCTCGCACCGGGTAGCCGCCTCAAGGTCTACCTGCAAAAAGCCCACAGCTTCCGCCTGCCGGCCGATCCCGCGACGCCGATCGTCATGATCGGCCCTGGCACGGGCATCGCGCCCTTCCGCTCGTTCCTGTGGCAGCGCCACACCAGCAAGGCCTCGGGCAAGGCGTGGTTGTTCTTTGGCCACCAGCGCCAGGCAAGCGACTTTTTCTACCGCGCCGAGCTTGACGCGTTGAGTGCGGACGGCACGCTCACCAGGCTGTCGACCGCCTGGTCGCGCGATGGCGTTGGCAAAGTTTATGTACAGGATCGCATGCGCCAGGCAGGCAAGGAGCTGTGGGCCTGGCTGCAGCAGGGCGCCCACGTCTATGTGTGCGGCGATGCCAGGCGCATGGCCAAGGACGTCGACGCCGCACTGGTAGAGATTGCCGCCAACTACGGCAGCAACAGCCAAACCGATGCCAAGGCATTCATCGCCGGCCTGAAGACCGCAGGCCGCTATCAGGCGGACGTCTACTGATGGCGGACGGCGCAGCTGGGTGCGGCACGGTGCGCACCACCTGTCCCTATTGCGGCGTCGGCTGCGGTCTGCGTGCGACCCCCGACGGCGCCGGCGGCGCCGTCATTGCCGGCGATCCCGAGCATCCCAGCAACTTCGGCCGCATCTGTTCCAAGGGCGCCGCCCTCGGCGAAACGCTCGGTCGCGAGGGCCGGCTGCTCTATCCGATGCTGGGCACCCGACGCGTTGGCTGGGACGAGGCGCTCGACCACGTCAGCGCCGCGCTCCGTCGCATCCAGCAGCGGCACGGCCCAGGCACGATTGCGTTCTACCTCTCGGGCCAGTTGCTGACCGAGGACTATTACGTCGCCAACAAGTTGGCCAAAGGCTTCTTTGGTACACCCCACGTCGATACCAACTCGCGGCTGTGCATGGCCGCAGCGGTGGCGGGCCACCGCCGCGCGTTCGGGGCCGACGTCGTGCCGCAGAGCTACGATGACCTCGAGCTCGCCGATCTGGTGGTGCTGGCAGGCTCGAACGCGGCTTGGTGCCACCCGGTGCTCTACCAGCGCATCCAGACGGTACGTTGCGAGCGCGGGGTGCGCGTCGTCACCATAGATCCGCGCCGCACCGCCAGCAGTGAAGGCGCCGACCTCCATCTCGCCATCCGCCCGGGCACCGACGCGCAGCTCTGGAATGGGCTGCTGGTATGGTTGGCCGACCAGCACGCGATTGACTGGAGCTATACCAGCCGCCACACCGACGGATTGGCCGAGGCGCTCAAGCAAGCGTGCGCACAAGGCGCGAGCGTGCCTGAGGTCGCACGCCACACCGGCCTTGCCGAAGCCCAGATCGAGACCTTCTACCGCTGGTGGACGGGTACAGAGCGCGTCATGAGCTGCTTCTCGCAAGGCATCAACCAGTCGGCACAGGGGAGCGACAAGGTCAACGCCATCATCAACTGCCATCTCGCAACCGCGCGCATCGGCAAGCCCGGCTCCGGGCCGCTGTCGTTCACCGGCCAGCCCAATGCCATGGGCGGCCGCGAGGTCGGCGGTCTCGCCAACATGCTGGCCGCACACATGGGTTATGCGAGCCACGAGCGCGACATCGTCGGACGGTTCTGGGCCGCGCCTAATCTGGCCACCGGCGAGGGCCTCAAGGCCGTTGAAATGTTCGAGGCGATCGCTGGCGGCGCGATCAAGGCGCTGTGGGTGATGGGCACCAACCCCGCCGTCAGCCTGCCGAATGCCGACCGCGTGCGCGCCGCCCTATCGCGCCTGGAACTGCTGGTGGTTTCTGACAACGTCGCCGCGACCGACACGCTGGCCGGGGCGCATGTGCGCCTACCCGCCGCCGCCTGGGGCGAAAAGGACGGTACCGTCACCAACTCGGAACGGCGCATTTCGCGCCAGCGCGCCTTTCTGCCTGCCGCTGGCGAGGCGCGGCCCGACTGGTGGATACTGTGCCAGGTCGCTGCCCGCTTCGGCTGGGCCAAGGCCTTCCCCTATCGCAACGCAGCCGCCATCTTCCGGGAGCACGCGGCGCTGTCGGGCTTCCACAATCGCGGCACGCGCGCCTTCGATATTTCCGCTTGGTCGGATCTGACCGACGCCGCCTACGAGGCGCTCGCCCCTACGCAGTGGCCGCTCACAACGGCCGCCGATGGCAAGATCAGCGGCAGCCAGCGGCTATTCGGCGATGCAAGCTTCGCTTTCCCCTCTGGTCGCGCCCGGTTCGTTCCGATCCTCGCCGGCCGGCTGGCAGAGCCGACCGACACCAGCTTTCCGTTCGTGCTCAACACCGGCAGGGTGCGCGACCAGTGGCACTCGATGACACGCACTGGCCTGAGCCCGAGGCTCGCCCTGCACGTGAGCGAACCATTCGTCGAGCTGCACCCGCTCGATGCCATCCCGCTCGATCTCGCCCAGGGCCAGCTGGCCCGCGTCACCACCCGGTACGGGCAAGCCATCCTGCGGGTGATGCTGAGCGACCGGCAGCTTCGCGGATGCCTGTTCGTCCCGATTCATTGGTCGGCCGAAAACAGCTCCGCAGGTCGCATCGGCGCTCTGGTGCAGCCGGTGGTCGATCCGATCTCGGGTCAACCCGAAGCCAAGGGCACGCCGGCCGCCATCGCGCCCCTCGGCGCGGCGCAGTTTGGATATGTTCTGTCGCGTGACGTTGTTCCGACCGAGCACCTGGCCTACTGGTCGCGTGCCCGCATGCCCGCAGGCTACGTCACCTTCTTCGCGCTGGCGGTCACGCCCCCAAGCTGGCGGGACTGGTGTAGGCGGCGTCTGCCTGAGGGCGAGTGGGTCACTTACGAGGACGCCGGTTCTCGCCAGTTCCGGATCGCGGTGCTGCGCGGAGGATATCTACAGGCGGTGCTGTTCGCGGCGAGCCACCCCACGTTGCCCGCAATCGAGTGGTTGAAGACACGCTTCGAGCCGCCGGCAATCGCAGCCCACGAGCGCCGTGCGCTGATCGCCGGGCGACCTGTTGGTGGTGCTGCCGACGAGGGCCCGGTGGTGTGCGCCTGCTTCCAAGTCGGACGTGCACGCATTCTGGCGGCGGTGGCCGATGGTGCCGCAACCGCCTGCGCCATTGGCACCGTGACACGGGCTGGTACCAACTGTCGCTCGTGCGTGCCCGAATTGGAGCGTCTCGCCGCCGCCGGCAAGCCGCAGCGCACGACCGCGAACCAGCAGCATGGCTAATCTGCAACCTCGCGAAACGCGCGCTGCCAGCCTGCGGGCGCTGTCGGTGTTGCCGGTATTCCTTGATCTCGCAGGCCGCCGCGCCGTGGTGGCAGGAGGTGGTGAAAGCCTAACCTGGAAGGCGGAGCTGCTCGCCGCCGCCGGCGCCCATGTCACCGTCTATTCGCCGCAGTTTAGTGCCGGCCTGTTGGCGCTGGCACAGGAGCCACCCGCCGGTAGGGTTCAGATTGTCGATCGCGCTTGGCGAACAGGCGACCTCAGGGGTGCGGCGATTGCCGTTGCCGCGCTCGATGGCGCTGATGCTTATGCGTTCGCCAAGGCGGCGCGTGCCGAAGGAGTGCCCGTCAACGTTGTCGACAAACCCGCGGTCTCGACCTTCAGTTTCGGCACGATTGTCAATCGCTCTCCGGTCGTGGTCGGCGTCAGCACCAGTGGCGCGGCGCCGGTGCTCGGCCAGGCGATTCGAGCCAAGATAGAAGCTCTCCTCGATCCCAGCCTGTCGGCGTGGGCCACTGCCGCGCGCCGACTGCGAGCGGTCGTCAGCGCCAACAGCTCTATGGGTCCGGCGCGTCGCGATCTCTGGCGTCGCTTCGCTGACCGCGCACTCGCCGCGCGCGAGGCACCCAACGGTGATGATCTAACCGCATTCACGCGTATCACACCATCTCGCGGCGGCAGCGTGGCGCTGGTTGGGGCGGGTCCAGGCGATCCCGAACTCCTCACCTTAAAGGCCGTGCGCGCCCTGCAATCGGCCGACGTCATTCTTTATGACCGCCTCGTCAGCGCTGACATCCTCGAGCTGGCGCGGCGCGAGGCCCGCCGCCTGTTGGTGGGCAAAACGGGGCACGGCCCCTCGTGCCGGCAAGACGATATCTGCGCTTTGATGGTGAAGCTTGCGCGCGAGGGCCGGCGGGTCGTGCGTCTCAAGGGTGGTGATCCGATGGTGTTCGGCCGTGCCGCAGAGGAGATCGACGCCTGCCGGGCAGCCGCCATTCCCGTTGAAGTGGTGCCGGGCATAACCGCTGCACTTGGCGCCGCGGCTGAGATTTTGACACCGCTTACGGATCGGCGACTGTCCCGACGGCTAAATTTCGTGACCGGTCACGCCAAGCACGGAGGCCCCCCGGATCATGACTGGGCCAGTTTGGCCGACCCCTGGTCGACGAGCGTATTCTATATGGGTGCGCGCACTGTTACCATCACCCTGCAGCGCCTCATGCAGGCAGGTCTCCATCCCGATACACCGGCGGTGATGGTCGCATCGGCGACAACGAAGCGCAGCGTGCAAATCTGCTGCCGCGCGCACGAGCTTGCGAGCGCCATCGCGCAAGTTGAAGCATCCGACCCTTGTCTGATTATGATCGGGCGATCACTTGGCGCGCGGCGAGACAAGTTCCCCCCTGCAATGAGCCCCGAGCGAAATCACTGTTCGAACGCGGCGGAGACCGAGCCGCATTCGATTGCGGCGGTTGCCGCCGGTGGCCTTGACCGCCTGGCGCGTGGCAATTCGGATATCGACAGCAATTGAAAGTTTGACCGCAAGGTCGGCTGCTGTGAAGGCGTCCGCGCGTGCCATCAGCACTCGGCGATACCATCGACCCCCAGCGGACGAGAACCGCACGATCAACGCTATCAACGGTCGAGGAAACGCAGCCGTGGCCAGCGTGCCGCCCAATTTTTGGCCGCTAACCTGGATCGGTAGATCGGCATCTTATGCTGGAATGCGGGGCTGGGCCGGACCACCAGATCGACGAGATCATCTACACCATGCGGTGCGATCACCTCGACCTGATCGTTAACAACCCGCGCGGCGATGGCAGTGGCCGTTTCGGGCCAGCACCGGATCGCATCCTCAGTGCTGCGATAAGGTGCCTCGCCGTTGCGTTCGTGCATACGCGCCTGATTGTGTACCGACCAGGGAATATGCGGGTATTGACCGGCCAGGTCGTTCTCAAGCAACAGGTCTCGATCAGGTCGCGCGTCATGATGATCGCAATAAACAACGTCAACGTCGGTCTCGACCCAGGCTTCGGCCGCTTTGCCATGCAGGTGATCCCACACGGCGTTGCGTATCAGGCCGGCCCCGACCCAGCAGTCGTCAATTCCGAGCGCCGCCACCGGGCGCAGCGCTGACATGAGGCGCGGTTGGCTAGCAAGGAAATGGGCGATGTCCAGAAGGCTCCGCATCCCTTCGGTTCTAACCCCGCGGCGTGGCCGAGGATAGTGTTGTGGTCGGGGCTGCGATAAAACAAAGGTTGGGTCTCAGGCGGACGCGCACTGACCGGTCACCCTCGACTGAGGCCCCGCTATTGCCGAGGCACGAGGCATTGCTGCAAGATGGCCACGCGCGGCTGCATCGGCGGTTGCGGCGACCATTCCTAATGGCGACCGCTTCACCACGGGGCATCGCGTTCGCACCCGCGGCTGATGGCTAGAACGGGTTAGCCTTGGTTTGGAGGCAACCCATAGTGGGTTCTGACGGCATGATGGACCGACGACGCCTGCTCATGGCTGGAAGTTCGGCATTCTCGGTTCCGTTGTTGTGGGGTCGGGCCGCAACGAGCTCCGAATTCAGTGATGGGTATGCCATGGGGGATGGTGTCCGATTGCACTTCGTCCGATCGGGGGAGGGACCGCTCATGCTTTTTCTGCATGGCCATCCGGACAGTGCGTCGCTCTACCAAAAGCAAATGCGGGAATTCAGCCGAGATCATTTGGTCGTTGCGCCAGACCTTCGGGGGTACCCACCATCGGATGCACCGCAAGCGGTCGAAGCCTACACCATGCCGCGGCTCCTTGGGGACGTGCACGGTGTGCTCGATCATTTTGGTCGAGAACAATGCACTCTGATCGGCAACGACTGGGGCGGTTACGTGAGTTGGGTCTTTGCCTCAGCTTACCCCCAGCGTGTTGAACGACTGATTATCCTCAATGCAGTCCACCCGGCGATATTCTTGCGGGAAGTGAGAACGAATCCGGCGCAGATCAGCGCGTCGCAATATGAACGCACGTTCCATGCGGCGCCGGCGCCCTATCCGGTTTGGTACAACTACTATCGAGCCGATCCAATCAAGGTTCCGGCGTCGGCAGTGGAGGGCCTGGCGGCAGAGAAGCCTGATCTTGCCGCGCACTTTTTTGCTGGAGTGAGTAGGCGTCCTACCACTACTTCGCTGCGCCTGAGTGTCCCTACCCTAGTGATCTGGGGACTGAGCGACCCCGCGATGCTACCTGGATATCTCCTTGGCTTGGAAGAGTACGTGGAAAATCTGACGGTTGTTCGGATTGAGGACGCAGGACACTACCCGATGCGGTCGCATGCAGACCTGGTGACCAAGACCATCGATGATTACCTCAAGCGCTGAAGCGAAGTTCATGACGCGATTGACGCCTGCAAAGCGCCGCGCGGCGCAAGTGATGCTCGGGAGCGTCCAGGCACTCAACAGAGATCTGCCAAGCAGGCAAGGCAAGCGGCTAAAGTCTGGCGCGCGGCTTGAATGAAGTGTTGCGGGCTCGATCTGACGACGGGCTGCGCTGGCCTTCCGCGATGACCCCGTATGCCGTTGCCACCCAGCCCGGAAAATCGCTGCCGCGTCCGACGTGACCTCACAAGGGCGGCTGCCCGCGCGCCGATACCCACCCGATTGAGGCAACGGGGAATAACATCACCGCAGCGCGAGGAGCCGCTGCGACCCGTCTCCAAGGATGCCCATCGGGCAAACGGCGCCAAAATCACACCCTGATAAATTGCTGACTCGATTTGTATGGAGTTTGTCAGTTTTTAGCCGGCTGTTGCCCGGTGGCTACAGCATTCGATGGTACACGGATCTATACTGCAATCCGCGTGCAAGACCTTCCCGTCGGGCGCGCGATTTAACCCGGTGCGGTACCTCTTAGCTTCGCGATTTAACCCTCGTTCGCAGGTTGCTGGGTGCGGGCCCACGCCGGGTCTTTTTCTCTTTGGACTGGGCTCCCAAGGGCAAAGTGTTGCCGTCAGCTCCTCGTGCCTCGGCCGGGGTGTGGTCTGCCAATGCGCAACGAATTTCAGCCGTGCGTGCTGTTGAGCATCGTCATGGCGGCCTTGGCTATTGCTCAGTTGACCATGGCTGGCTGAGTCTCCTCGGTCAGCACGTCAAACGCCAGACCGGTTTCACTGGATCCGAATGCGGTGATGACAGAACGAGGACCAGTCCATATGCCGATTGCGACCGCGATCACGATCATCTTAATAGTGGTCTACGTCCTAGTGCGTGCGGTCAACCTAATTGTGCGCGGGACGATTTCAAGCCTGCGGACACTGCTAGGTTCCCGTGTTGGTAGTGTCCCTTGCCAGACGGGTAATGGGGTAGCCCCGATCGACAACTAGTTGCAGGTGAAGATCTCGATTGCTTGCGCATGTCGCCGGGAGCATGCACAGCTCCCGAACGTGCGCGACCAGCCTTGTATCGTTCAGCTGGCGATGACAAGGACCACGATCGCCCCCCAGGTCGTCAGCAGGATGTTCGCGACCGGATACGCCGGCGTGTAACCCAGCACTGCGACCGGGCTTCCCGACCGCTCCTGGACGGCGGCCATTGCCGCAGTCACGGTCTGCGAGCCGGTCAAAGCTCCAATGAGAAGGATTGGGTTCATGCGCAGCACGGCGTGGCCGACCAAAAACCCGACAATCTGCGGCAGCAGGGTTACCACCATGCCGCCGAACAAAAGGCCGAGTCCCACCTCTTTCAGCGCCGACAGGAACACCGGCCCCGCGTGGATCCCGGTGAGCCCGACGAAAGCGGCGAGCCCGAGCGATGTCATAAAGGTGACGGCGCCCTCGTTCATCCGCCCGAAGAGCGGATACTGAGTGCGCAGATGACCGACCAGCAGGCCAGCAAGCAGCGTACCGATGCTGGTGCCCAGTGAGAGCTTGAGGTTTCCAACGGAAAAGGTCGCGAGAATGCCAATGATGCCGCCGGCGAAAATCGCCAGCCCCAATACGACGAAATCGACCCCTGCACTGGGGGCTACAATGGCGCCAATTCTTGCTGCCGCTTTCTGCACCACCGGCTCCGGCCCGACGATGCGAAGCAGATCCCCGCGCTCGAGCGCGACACCGGCCGCGATCGGCATGTCCTGACCTCCTCGGCTCAAACCGCGCAAGTAGAGGCCTCGGGTCCAATCCTGCATCGACGCGTGCTCAAGGGTCGTGCCGTCGAGCTCCCGATCCATCAGCAGCACATCGGCGGTCACGACCGGCACATCCAGCAGTTCCTTGTCCTCCACTTCCTCGGCGCGGTGGCCAATCAGCTCGACAATGGTCTGGCGCGGCCCGGAGATCGCAATCACGTCCTCCTGTTCGAGCGTCATGCCGGGGTCGACCTCGAGGATGTGCTCTGCTCGACGAAGCCGGAGGATGAACAGGCGGTGCTCGGGCAGACGTGCCTCGGCAGCAGCGACCGTTAACCCGACCAAAGCCGAGGCCTCGGGTAGCCGGTATGCGCGTAGCTCGAATTTTCGCCAGGCCGATGCCAGGCCTGGTTTGGAGCGGGTCATGCCCAATTCCTGCTCCAGCTTCAGGGCCTCCTTCTTCAAGTCGATCTTCATCAGCGCTGGCGCAATCACAGTGCAGAAAACGATCACCCCGGCATAGCCGAAGAGGTAGCAGACGGCATCTGCCACAGCGACATGGGCAGCAAATCGTGCACGGTCCGCCTCCGGCAAAGCCAGCCCGTTGATGGCGTCGGTTGCCGTTCCCATCGCAGAGCTCTGGGTGAGGGCGCCCGACATCAGCCCGGCCGCAAAGCCCGGATCCAGTCGCAGCGCCTTGGCAACCACGATCGAAGATAAGAGGCCGGTGACCGGCACGACGATGGCGAGCAGCATTGGTTTCAGCCCATCGTGCTTCAGCGCCTGCATGAATTGTGGGCCGACTGAATAGCCGATCCCGAAAAGGAACAGCAGGAACAAGAAGGATTTGGTCATGCCCGACACGGGCACATGCGCAAACTGCCCAACCAATAAACCCGCAAACAGGGCGCCAGTAACCGGGCCCAGGCTGAACGCCCCAATCTTTAAGCTTCCAATCCAGTAGCCCCCGGCGATCACGAGGAACAGCGCGAGCTCTGGGTAGCGGACAAGCAACTGCTCCAGCCAGGCTGACATCGCGACCGCTTCGTGGTTGGAGGTTCGCGGGGATAGCTAATGCACCAGATAATTCAGGGTGTTTATCGCTGCCGTGCACGTTTTTTCGCACGACAGTCTTAATGGGCACGCCGGTCTCGATGACGCGACGCTTCAAGACCCGGTTCTTTGGATCGCAGGGGTTAGACGCCGCCATTGCGCTGCAACGCAAGAACGCAACAACCAGGCCCGGGTCAGGACCTGTCCCCTTCGCCCAATACGACCGGCTGGCAATACGACCCGGGCTGGAAAGTGTGCTTGAGGATGGCGCATACAACCGAAGGTGAAGCGCCGGGCTTAAATGCAAACCGGCCTCTTTCAGGCTTATTTGCAAGCACGCGGCCGAGGGTCAATGCATGATCCGCATCGGGCTAGCTTCGCCCGGCCTGACCACGTTCGCTGTAGGATTGTCGTTGGCGAGGCGGCCGCGGTAAGCGGATGCGGTATCCTAAACGCCGCTCGAGGCTGCAAGCCGGCTCTCAACCAGCGGCGATCACGGTGCGGCTGCGCGGGTTGTGCCCGTTGACCGCGCAGCGCCAACCTTTGGATTCGTCGAGCGTCACGCCAGCTGCGGTGGCTGGCCCTATGCTCTGGACCGTACAACCGCGCGAGCAGTGAGGCCAGATCAGGTACCCGCTTCACACTTCTTCAGGAAGCTTGCCTTCGCAGCACCCGCAAGCTTTTTACCATCTTTGCCAACGGCGCCCGCCTCACAGCATTTCCTCATCGAGCTGGTCTTGGCTGCTCCTGTCAGGGCCTTGCCATCCTTGCTCACGGCTTTTGCTGCGCAGGCTGCACCTTCTTGGGCCAAAGCTGGAGAGGCGACGAAGAGCGAGAGCGTGCCCAAAACAAAAAGATACTTCATTGCTTACCTCGCAGGAGTAGATGGTCTGGTGACAGATATTGGCATCGCCTCTGATCAGGGGCAAGTCGCGAGCAGAGGCTTCGACGGGCTGGCAGCTTTTTCGAGCTCAACCTTTGGTAATTTTTTGTGCCGCTTAGCGGTCCAAATGCTGTCGGCGGCAAGAGGAACCATTCTTTACCCTGCCAACAGCTTGTTTCGACTGTTTGCGCTGCCGCTTCGGGCGACTTGGAGTTAGCCCGCAGCTCGTCAATTTTCCGAGGGTATGCGGCATTGCAACAGTGATCTCATAAGGCCGGGGCAACGCGCAGCGGCTCTTCGATGGCGCGTCATAGCGTGCCAGCAGAGGTGGCCTAATCGGCGACGCGCAGACGCGGTTAACTCGGGGCAGCGAAGGCAGTTCGCCGCAGCTCCAATGCCGTCAATTCGTCATTAACGAGGGGGCATGGGCTCGCGATGCCGGTTGCTGTTGAGTGGCGGGATTG
>DATFXD010000039.1:0-8991 GCA_035258605.1 Hyphomicrobiaceae bacterium
CTTCAAGGAGCAGGGGCTCAACGTCGAGATCAATGACTTCAAGGGTGGCTCGCAGTCGCTGACGGCGCTGATCGGTGGCTCCGCCGATGTGGTGACCGGGGCCTATGAACACACGCTACGCATGCAGGCCAAGGGCCAGGACATCGTCGCCGTCATCGAGCTCGGTCGCTACCCCGGCATCTCGCTCGCGGTGAAGAAGGACCGCGCCGACAAGATCAAGTCGTTTGCCGATCTCAAGGGTACCAAGATCGGGGTTACGGCGCCGGGTTCATCCACCAACATGATCGTGTGGTACTTGATGGCCAAGGCCGGGCTCAAGCCCGATGATGCCTCCTTCGTTGGCGTCGGCACCGGTGCGGGGGCGGTTGCGGCCATCCAGCGCGGCGAAATCGATGCCATCGCCAACATCGATCCGGTGATGGCCAAACTGGAGCTCGGCGGTGACATCGTCACCCTGGCCGAGACCCGCACCACCGAAGGCACCGGCAAGGTGTTCGGCGGGCCGATGTCGGCAGCCGTGCTCTATCTGAAGCGCGACTGGCTGGAGAAGAACCCCAACACCGTGCAGGCGCTCACCAATGCCTTCTATAAAACCCTGAAGTGGATCGCCAAGGCGACGCCGGACATGGTCGCCGACGTGGTCCCGCAGGAATACTGGCTGGGCGACAAGGCGCTCTATACGGCGGCGGTCAAGGCCAACCTCCAGGTCTATTCTGAGGACGGCATCGTCAGCCCCGACAGCCAACGGCGCTCGCTCGAGTTCCTCAAGCAGTTCGACAAGGAGATGGCCGCCGCCAGCATCGAACCCAGCAAGACCTGGGATGGCCGGTTCGTGGCCAATGCGGCGGCCGCGATTCACTAGTTGGGCCGGTTGCGGGCGCGAGGTTTGGCCAATTGCGAGGAGCTGAAATGATGGCGGCAACGGCAGCTAAACCCAACGCGATGCGCATCGCCGTCATTGCCGGCGACGGCATCGGCAACGAGGTGGTGCCGGAAGGCATGCGGGTGCTGGAGGCGGTCGCCCGGCGGTTCGATCTCAGCTTCACCTGGGACCGGCTCGATTGGTCCTGTGAGCGCTTCGCCAAGACCGGGGCGATGATGCCGGCGGACGGGCTCGCGGCGATTGCCGGTCACGATGCCATCTATCTGGGCGCCGTTGGCTGGCCGGGCGTTCCCGACCACGTCTCGCTGTGGGGCCTGTTGATCCCGATCCGGCGCACTTTCCAGCAGTACGTCAACCTGCGGCCGGTGCGCCTGTTCGAGGGCCTTAAATCGCCGCTTGCCGACCGCAAGCCCGGCGACATCGACTACCTGATCGTGCGCGAAAACAACGAGGGGGAGTATTCCGCCATCGGCGGGCGCATGTACGAGGGCACCGAGCTCGAGGCGGCAATCCAGCAGGCGGTGTTTACCAAGAAGGGCTGCGAACGCGTCATGCGGTACGCCTTCAAGCTGGCCATGGGGCGCAAGCGCCGCGAGCTGGTGTCGGCCACCAAGTCGAACGGCATTTCCATTTCCATGCCCTATTGGGACGAGCGCTTTGCCGCGATCGGCAAGGAATTCCCCGAGGTTAAGACCAGCCAGTTCCATATCGATATCCTGGCCGCACACCTGGTGCGCAACCCGACCTGGTTCGACGTCATCGTCGGCTCCAACCTGTTCGGCGACATCCTGTCCGACCTCGGCCCCGCCACCACCGGCACCATCGCCATCGCGCCGGGCGGCAACATCAATCCCGAGCGCAGCTTCCCCTCCATGTTCGAGCCGGTGCACGGCAGCGCGCCGGACATCGCCGGCAAGGGCATTGCCAATCCGATCGGCCAGATCTGGTCCGGCGCCATGATGCTCGAACACCTCGGCCACAGCGCGGCCGCGGCCGCCATTGTGGCGGCGATCGAGCGGCTTTTGGCCGATACCGACGTGCGCACCCCCGATATGGGCGGCAAGGCCAGCTGCCGGGAGCTGGGCGAAGCCCTGGCCGAGCTCGTCAAGGCGCCATGAGGTTGATGCCGGCGGCGGTTTTCGAAGGAACGCGAATTCAGCTATAAGCGCTTCGTGGGGTGTCGAACACCCGCCGCCGAAGGAGCCTCAATGCCGCTGCGGCAGCCCAATGCGCCGACCTTTCTGATTGCGCTGGCGATGACACTGGTGCTGACGGCCGCCGGCGGCCGGCCGGCGGCGGCGCAGGTTGAATCCGTGACCACCTTGAAGGTGCGCGAAGCGGCGACCACCCTGCAGCGCGGCAACATCGATCAGGCGGTGGCGCTCTATGATCAGGTACTGCAGGACAAGACCCTGCCCAACGACCGCCGGGCCGTCATTCTCAATGATCGCGGCGTCGCCTATGCCCGGCGGCAGCAGCCGAAGGAGGCGATCGAGGACTTCAATCGTGCCATCCAGCTCTACCCCGAGTATGCCGCCCTCTATAACAATCGCGGCAACGTTTTGCTGGGGCTTGGCGCCGTGCGCGAGGCGCAAAGGGATTTCGATCGCGCCCTGTTGCTGGCGCCGGGCTATGCCGCCGCCTACAGCAATCGCGCCGGCGCCTTGATGCGGCTCGGCGAGTTCGACCAGGCGATCGCCGATTATACCAAGGCCATTAGTCTCTCCCCCGCCAATGCGGCGGCCCTCAACGGTCGCGGCCGAGCCCACCTGGCGGCGCTCAGGCCGCATGGGGCGATCAGAGATTTCACGCGCGCGGTGACCGCCGATGCCCGGTTCAGCGCCGGCTATCGCAGCCGCGCCGAGGCCAAGTTCGCCATCCGCCGCTATGAGGATGCGATCGAGGATTTCAGCCGCGCGATCGCCTTCGAGCCCGCCAATCCGGAGGTCTATGCCTTGCGCGCGCGGGCCTATCTTGAGGCCGACAACATGGCCTCGGCGATCAAGGACTACGCCAAGGCGATCGAGCTTAACCCGATCTCGGCCTACTATGCCGGGCGCGGGTTCGCCTATGCCATGGGCGAGGCTTACGAGGAGGCGCTCGCCGACTTCGCGCACGCCATCGAGCTCGATCCGCGCGCGGCCACGGCCTACGCCTACCGCGCCTGGACCTACCTGCGTCAACAGCAGACAGAGCTCGGCCTCAAAGACGTGACGCGGGCGGTCAAACTTGACGCCAACAGCGCCGTTGCCTACTGGGTGCGCGGCGAAATCGAAGAAGCGCAAGGTCATGCCGAACTCGCCGTCGCCGACCTGCGCCAGGCCCTCACCCTCGACCCCCAGCTTAACGCCGCCAACCGGGCGCTTGAACGCCTCGGCATCAGCGAGCGACCCCAACAGCAGGAAGTGGTCGAGGCGGGGCGTGACGGTTGGCGGGTGTACCAAAAGGCAAAGCAATTCGTCGCCCGCAACCAGGACTATCCGCGCCTGCAGGTCGAGCTCGAGATGCTGGGCCAGGGACAGCCGCGGATCCTCGAATGGGAGGTGAAGAAGCCGCCGTTCCAGGGCATCGCCATCCTGCGCTTTGCCGCCGGCACGCTCGACAGCGGCCGCGGCCCGGAGGAGGTCGAGTATGCCGCCATCGTCGACCTGCAAGCCAGCGCCGTGGTGGCGATCGAGATGCAGCGGCTGGGGGGCAAGGTGGCGACCTGGACCTGGGACGAGGGCAAGGTGATCGTGGCCAATGCCGACGGCATCACCGACGAGTTCCAATTGCGGCAAATGAAGCCGGCGGTGGCTGCCGCCCCCAAGCGCGCGACCGATCCTTGGGGTTGGGGCGGCGAATCACGGTCGAAGAAGCCGAAATCGCTGTTCGAATTGCTGTTCAAATTCTAGCCCGCGCGTCTCCCGATCACTCCCCGCACCGGGCTGTTGCCCGCCGGCCCCACTCTTGCGCGCTGGTTACAAGCCGGCGGTAAGATGTTAGACGATACGCCATGAGGCGGGACGGGGTGCCACGGGATCTGGGTCTCGGGCCGGGGACGGCCGTCCCTTTTTTGGGCGAGTTGACAGGATGGCAACAGGCTTCCTCAAGCGCGGTCTGACCGGCTGCCTTTGGCTGACATTGGCGCTCGCCGCCGCCGGCTGCGACAGCCCGCAGCCGAGCCAGGCCAAGGCGCCCGGTGGCAGCGGCGGTGAGCGTCCCGCGGTGTCGGTCAGCCAACCGCTCAAGCGCCAGATCGTCGAATGGGACGAGTACACCGGCCGCTTCGATGCGGTGGCAATGGTCGAGGTGCGCGCCCGCGTCTCCGGCCATCTGACCGAGGTCCATTTCAAGGACGGACAGGACGTCAAGCCGGGCGACCTCCTCTACGAGATCGACCCGCGGCCGTTCGAGCGGGTCCTCGACCAGGCGCGGGCCGAACTGCTGCAAGCGCAGACCCGCGTCGACAACGCCAATCTCGACGTGGTGCGCGGCAAGCCCCTGCTCGACCGGCGGGTGATTTCCGAGAAGACCTTTGACGATCGCGAAAACCTGGTGCGCGAGGCACAAGCCCAGGTCAAGGTCGCCGAAGCCAAGGTCAAAGCCGCCGAGCTCGATCTGTCGTTCGCGCGCATCGAGGCGCCGATCCAAGGCCGCATCAGCCGCAGCATGGTAACGGCCGGCAACTGGGTCAGCGGCGGGGGCGCCAGCAACAGCACGATGTTGACCAGCATCGTCAGCCAAGACCCGATCTACATCTACTTCGACGTCAGCGAGAACAACTACATCAAGTATAAGCGCCTGGCCGAACGCGGTGAGAGCGCCGGGGCCGCCGATCTCGGCTCCACCGTCGAGCTGGCGATGCCCGACGAGCGCGGCTTTCCGCACCGGGGCAAGCTCGATTTCCTCGACAATCGTCTCGACCAGGGCACCGGCACCTTGCGGGCGCGGGCGGTGGTTGCCAATGCCGCCGGCTTCTTTGCGCCGGGCATGTTCGCGCGCGTACGCGTCACCGGCACGGCGCCCTATCCGGCGCTGCTGATCCCGGACGAGGCGATCGGCACCGACCAGACCAACAAGTACGTCTATGTGGTTGCCGACAACGGTCAGGTGGCGCGCCGCAACATTCAGCTCGGGCCGTTGATCGATGGTCTGCGCGTCGCGCGCGAGGGGGTCGCCGACGGCGACTGGGTGATTACCAAGGGCCTACACCGGGCCCGGCCGGGCCAGAGCGTGACGCCCAATCGGGTCGCGCTGACCTTGTCATCCTCGCAACCCTCCGCCGGCACGCCAGCGAGCAAGGTGCCGCAATGACGGCCGGCAACCGTCCGCGCCCCAGACTGGGAGGCCCGCTCCGGTGAGGATCAGCCGCTTCTTCATCGATCGCCCGATCTTTGCGGCGGTTTTGTCGCTGGTCATCACCCTGATCGGCGGCATTGCCTATTTCGGCCTCGGCATCAATCAGCTTCCCGACATTACGCCGCCGACCATCACCGTCAGCGCCAGCTATCCCGGCGCCAGTGCGCAAACGGTGGCCGATACGGTGGCCGCGCCGATCGAACAGGAAGTCAACGGCGTCGAGGGCATGATCTACATGGCCTCGCAGTCGACCGCCGACGGCAGCATGTCGCTGACCGTCACCTTCGATGTGGGCACCGACCCCGACAAGGCGCAGGTGTTGGTGCAGAACCGCGTCAGCGCCGCGGAACGGCGCCTGCCCGACGAAGTGCGCCGCACCGGCCTGACCGTGCGCAAGCGCTCGCCGGACCTGCTGCTGGCGATCCACCTGATCTCGCCCGACAACAGCTACGATCAGGTTTACATTTCCAACTACGGTCTGCTCAACGTCCGCGACAAGCTGATGCGGCTCTACGGCGTCGCCGACGTGTCGCTCTACGGTGTGCGCGAGTACTCGATGCGGATCTGGCTCGACCCGGAGCGGATTGCGCTACGCGGCCTCACCGCCGAGCAGGTGCTCGACGCCTTGCGCGCCCAGAACGTGCAGGTGGCGGGCGGCGCGCTGGGCGAGCCGCCGGTCGACACCAACAACGCCTTTCAGGTCGCCTTGCAGATGAAGGGGCGGCTGCGCAATGCCGACGAGTTCGAGAACATTATTGTCAAGATCGGCGACGACGGACGCGTCGTGCGCGTCAAGGACATCGGCCGGGTCGAGCTCGGAGCGCTCAGCTATTCGGCCAAGGGCTACGCCGATCGCTATCCGGCCGTGGTCGTCATCGTCGACCAGCAGCCGGGCAGCAACGCCGTGCGCGCCACCCAGGGCATCAAGCAGGCGATGCAGGAGATCGCGCGCAGCTTCCCCAAGGGCCTTGAGTACCGCCTCACTTACAATCCGACCGAATTCATCGAGGTATCGGTGGCCAAGCTCTACGGCAGCATCGTCGAGGCCACGGTGCTGGTGGTGCTGGTCGTGCTGGTGTTCCTCAAGACCTGGCGCGCCACCATCATTCCGGTGGTCGCGATCCCGGTGTCCCTGGTCGGCAGCTGCGTGGTGATGCAGGCGTTTGGCTTCACGCTCAACATGCTGACCTTGTTCGGCCTGGTGCTGTCGGTGGGCATCGTGGTCGATGATGCGATCGTGGTGGTGGAGAACTTCGAGCGCCGGTTGAAAGAAGGGCTGACGCCGACGGAAGCTGCCCGGGTGTCGATGGACGAGGTCGGGGCGGCGATCATTGCCATCGCGCTGGTGCTGCTTGCCGTGTTCGTGCCAACCACGTTCATTACCGGCATCACCGGCCAGTTCTATCGCCAGTTCGCGGTCACCATCGCCGCCACCACGGCAATTTCGCTGTTGGTGTCGCTGACCCTGAGCCCGGCGTTGTGCGCCCTGCTCATCAAGCCGCACGGGTCCGGTTCGGCAAGGTTTAGGCTCTTGCTGGTGCCGATACACGCCGCCTTCCACGCCTTTGACGCGGGCTTTGAGGCGATGGCTCGCGGCTACGCTCGCTTGGTCAAAGGCCTGGCACGCGGCTGGGTGGCGGTGCTGGTTGTGTACGTGGCGTTGGTCGCCTTCGGCGGTTGGTTCCTCTATCATCTGCCGACCGGGTTCATCCCGAGCCTTGACCGGGCAATCGTCATCATCTCGTTGCAGCTGCCGCCGGGCTCGTCCCTGGCGCGTACCGAAGTCGCCGTTGAGCGCGCCACCGAGCTAGTGCTGTCGGTGCCGGGGGTGAAGTATTCGAATGCCTTCAGCGGTCGCAACGCCGCCACCTTCACCGCCGCCACCAATGCCGGGTTGATGTTTTTGGTGCTCGACGACTTCGAGGAGCGCCACAGGCTGGGCCAAACCATCGACAAGATCGCTCGCGAGGTGCGCAGCAAGCTGGCGCAGATCGAGGACACCCAGTCCTTGGTATTCATCCCACCGCCGGTGCGCGGCATGGGTGCGGCGGCCGGCTTCTCCATGCGCCTGCAGGATACCCTGGGTCTGCCGCCCAACGACTTGGCACAGATCACGCGCGAGTTCGTCGCGGCGGCAAATCAGACGCCGGGGATCGCCAACGTCTTTACCACCTTCCAGGCGGCGACGCCGCAAGTGTTCGTCGACGTCGATCGCGACAAGGCGCAGATGCTGAAGGTGCCGGTCACCAACATCTTCGAGGCCATGCGCGTGTTCATGGGCTCGGCCTACGTCAACGACTTCAACATGTTCGGCCGCACCTATCGCGTGACCGCCCAGGCCGACGGTGATTTCCGGCTCGATGCCGACAGCGTCGCCAAAATCCGGGTCCGCAATAACGACGGCCAGATGGTGCCGCTCGGCAGCCTCGTCACCTTTAAGGAGATTGCCGGACCGGAGCGGGTGCCGCGCTACAATCTGTTCCCATCCGCGGAAGTGAATGGCACCGCGCAACCCGGTATCAGCTCGGGACAGACGCTTGCCATTATGCGCGCGCTGGCCGAGGAGAAGCTGCCGCAGGGTGTCACCTTCGAATGGACCGACCTTTCCTACCAGGAGGCCAAGGTCGGTCGCACCGGCTACTACATCTTCGTGTTGAGCGTCATTTTCGTATTCCTGGCGTTGGCGGCGCAGTATGAAAGCTGGTCGCTGCCCCTCGCCATCATGCTGATCGTGCCCATGTGTCTGTTTTCGGCGGCGTTCGGCGTCTGGTTGCATGGCCGCGACATCAACATCCTGACCCAGATCGGCTTTGTGGTGCTGATCGCGCTCGCCGCCAAGAATGCGATTCTGATCGTCGAGTTTGCGCGCCAGATCGAGGAGCGCGGCAGCGATCCGGTGACCGCCGCGGTCGAGGCCTGCCGCTTGCGGCTGCGGCCGATCATCATGACCTCGCTCGCCTTCACGCTCGGGGTGACCCCGCTTTACCTGGCGACCGGCGCCGGCGCGGAGATGCGCATCGCGCTGGGGACGGCGGTGTTCTGGGGCATGATCGGTGTTACCCTGTTCGGGCTGATCTTCACGCCGGTGTTCTACGTGGTCATTCGCGGGTTCACGCGCCGCAAGACCCCAGCCAGCGCCGGCAAGGTAACCTTGACGGTAGCCGAAGCCGCCGAATAGGGGCCACTCACGACCAGCGGGCGGGCCGCTTCTCGACAAACGACGCAAGCCCTTCGGCTGCCTCCGCCGAACGGCGCTTGACGGCGTGCACCTCAACCAATTCAGCGAGGCTCTTTGGCGTAAGTTCGCCCCAGGCCCGGCTCAGAACCAGCGCCTTGGTCTCGGCCAGCGCCAGTGGCCCGTTGGCGGTGAGGTGGGCCAGCATTTGCTCCCCGGCCCGGGCGAGCTCCGGCGCCGGCACCACCGTGTGCACGAGGCCGATCCTGAGCGCCTCCTCGGCCCCGAAGCGCTCCCCGGTCAGGGCATAACGGCGCAGCTGCCGAACCGAGATCGCATCGGCGAGCTGCGGAATGATGATGGCTGCGGTCAGCCCCCAGCGCACTTCCGCAATCGAGAACTGGGCGTCGTCGGCGGCAATGACGATGTCGCAGGCGGCGATGATGCCGGTACCGCCACCAAAGCAGCCGCCCTGCACCAGCGCCAGGGTGGGCACCGGTAGCCGATTGAGCCGATCGACCGCGGCCGCCGTCGCCGCGCTGGCGGCGCGGTTATCGGCGAGCGAGCCGCGGCTGACCTCGCCCACCCATTT
>DATFXD010000040.1:0-6564 GCA_035258605.1 Hyphomicrobiaceae bacterium
CCCTCGCGGCTCAGCGAGGTCACGATCCAATCGCCCGGCTCCGCCACGTTTTCCGATTCCTTGCCGTCCCAGCGCGTTTCAACGCGCGTGCGGGCCTCGCTTCGGCGGGCAGCGACGCGCCCGACCTTGCGGGCCTTGATCGGCTTGCTGGCGAGCTCCGCCGCGACCCGTTGGAAATCCTCCGCGCTCAATTGCTCGGTCGACTTCAGCCGGTAGCTGCGCCGGAAGATGCCCTTGCGTTCCAATGCGAACACGACCGGCTCCCGCCTCATTGTCGACCCGCAAAAAGCCAGCTTAACAGGACGGTCGCAGCCTTGGTATGGCAATTGGCACGCCGATCGTGCGCGCCATAGACATTGATCCGGTATTGACGCGGTCGGCCGGGATTGGGGAAGCCACCGGCCATGCGCCAGCAGCCCATCACGGCGGTCGTGGCATGCGCTCCCGCACGGGCAGATCTGCTGGTTCGTTCAGCGCGCCGCCCTGTCGCCGATCCGCAAAGAGCTGCCTAGCCCTGGCATGGCTCATTCATCCGCAGCTGCCACGTCGGATGGCCCACCACATGATCGGTGGCGGCAATGGGCTTTTCCGCTAACTGAGCGCCCACTGGCTTGCGCGTTGTCGGCCGGCAACAGCGGGGGTCGGATATGTGACAGGCTTTGTGGATTTGCGCTGGCCGGCGAAAAACTCTGTGGATAACGTCGCATGGTACGGGGGCAGTTCTCACGCCATGGTCGTTGCGGTCGTACTCGCGCTCATCATCGCCGGTTGCTCAATGGTCGGCTCGGCGCCCATCGAGCGCATGAACGCCAAGACCGCGATGGTCAGCGCCGTCGATAGTGACAGGGCCTGGGTCCGGATCTGCTCGGCCGATATCAATGCCCCCAATCCAGCTGGCACCCCGGCCAATATCAGCATCGGCGCCATCGTCACCGCGCAGGCGGTCGGGCCGACGCCATGACCGCCCGTCGCCTTCAGTTAGGGTTGCCGGGTGCTGCGCGTTGTCTGCTCGTCGGGTTGCGGCGGGAGGTTGGGCGGTGCCGGTGGGTAGCGGCCGCAGGTATGCTGTTTCAGGTCGACAGCCTGTCCGTGGCGCGGTTCGGTGCCGGCGCACGGCACCGCATGGGCCATCAGCTCGCCGCCGAGATCCCGATGCTGTCAGTGCTGTGCGCCGACGGGTTCGATCACTGCGACGTCTGGGTCAGCGGGCGCGAAGCGGCGCTGTTCGATCACCACGACGGCAGCGAGACCTCTAAGGGCGACAGCGCAGCGCCAGCCAACCGCGCCAGTGACCGCTACCGGCTGGCCGCGATCACGGCGTGCGGCATGCCAGGTGGGCCGAGCAATGCTGAGTGCGATCGCCGCGGCTGGGCCTATACCTTGATCCAGATGCGGTGCACTGGATGGTCGGCCGTATGGAACCGCAATGACGCCGCAGGCGGTGGCGTCCGCGCGGCGTGCGCCCGCCTGTCGCTGGCAGCGGGGTGATGCAGAATGCTTGCCGTACCGACGGCACAGGGAGAGGGGAACCGCAACATGCCTTGGCGTACTCGGGTTTTTGGCTTGCTTGCTGGCTTTACCGTCGGCATTACCGCGAGTTCCAATGCGCATTCGCAATCGCAGGTGTATTGCGACGACAGGCCACCCAGTCGGTCCAAGATCATCGGCGGCTCGCCGGCGCCGAAAAGCGAGTGGCCTTGGCTGGCGGCGCTGCGCCTGACCAATCGCGAGGCGAAGACCACCGCGGCGGTGTGCGGCGGCACCATGATCGCGGCCAATTGGGTGCTCACGGCGGCGCATTGTCTGCACGATCTCGACCTCAAGACCCTGACCATGGGTGCCGACAAGCTCGACGTAATTGTTGGCGTTGACGACCTGCGTGAGGCTACCGCCGACAATCTCTTTTCGGTCGCCGAGATCCGCATCCCCGCCGAATATCTGGCCGCGCACAAGCAATATCTGATCGACTACGCTGCCTATTCTGAAGCGATCAATAGCAGCAAGCCGGCGCACGAGCCGATGGAGGCGGCGCAGCGCGTCGGCTTCGACGTCGGTTTGGTGCGCTTGACGCGCGCCTGGACCGGGGCACGCGTTGCCCTGTCCGCCGATCGGGCGACCGATCCCAAGTCCAAGCTCGTGGTCCGGGTCGCGGGCTTCGGTCTCGTCAAGGCCGACGCCGATCCCTCGCAGGCAATGCCGGTGCGCAGCTACACCGACCGCTCGGGATTCGCGCTGACGGCGGGTTGCGCCCGCCTCATGCAGGTATCGATGCCGATTGTCGAGACGGAGGCCTGTCGGTCGCGATTTAGCGCGTCCAACTATCAGCCAACGATCGCGGACGCACAGATCTGTGCCGGTTACGAACTACCTGGCAAGGATTCGTGCAATGGCGACAGCGGCGGGCCCTTGGTCATGACCAATGCGCTGGGCGAGCCGTTCCAGATCGGCGTCGTGAGCTGGGGTCCGCAAAACTGCGGCGGTGACCCCAAGCCGTACGGGGTCTACACCCGGGTGTCGGCCGTGGCGGACTGGATCAAGCAGCAGATCGGCACCGGCGCGCCGCTCAAACAGGTTGCCATGGCCGATTTTGACCAGCAACGCATCCTGGGCGAGGCCATCGCCGAGATCGAGGCGGAACTCAAGTCGGTCGCTGGCCGGGTCCGCGTCCTCAACGCCGGCTCGGGCCGGTTCAAGGTCAAGCTGGGCAGCCTCTACAAGTTCGACGTCAAATCCGATATCGCCGGCAGGCTGGTCATGATTGATATCGACGCCGCCGGCAAGGTCACGCAAATTCTCCCCAACAGCTTCGTGCGCTCGGAAAGCTTGTTGCGCATCGGCGCCGGAGAGACGATTTCCGTGCCAACGCGGCAACGCTTCTCATTCGATGGCTTCCAGGCGACGCTGCCCCTCGGCGAGGGCAAGGTGCTGATCATGGTGGTGCCGGACGATTTCCCGATCGAGCTCACCTTCAATCAGGAAGTGAAGGAGCAGCGCTCGAAGGGCTTTCTGCCGGTGGTCAGTCCGGTGCCGTATCTGATGAATGCGCTGGCGCAGATCAAGGCGAGGGCGTCCGAGGACGAGACGCGCAAATCCGTGGCTCCCAACTGGGCGTTCACGGTGCTCAACTATGTGATCGAACGCTAGCCCAAGCCTTCGGCCTAGCCGACGGCGCTGGCCGCATCCGGTGCCGAGGCCGGCGTGCGTCCAAACCGCTTCAGCCAGCCCCACCTGGAGGGTTGCGCCGCTGCCGGCTCGTGGTCTTCAATCTCTTGCATGAACTTCCAATCGCGGTGTTCGCCGTCGAACAAGTCCTGCACCTCGGCCGCGAAGCTGCGCACCTTGCCGGCGTTGGTCGGGTTCAAGGCCAGCGCCCGTAGTTCCGGCAAGCGAGCATAGAAGGCCTCGACGCGCTTGGCGTAAACCTTGTAGCGACCAGCATTGCGCAGGTCATTGTTGATCGACGAAATCGCCAGCGCCAGGCCGTAGCCGATCATCGCGCACAGGCCGCCAAACAGCAAAATCGCGTCGAGATAGGCGATATCGATCCACTCGAACATGCCAAACACACCCTGCACCGGTCCGAGCATGGCTTGTGGTTCGCTCAAGGGAATGGCCATGGCGATCAGCATGCAGGCAACCCAAACCACAATGATTGCCGCCCCGACCTGGCGCCAGCGGTTGGCGGCTCGGGTCGCCGCCTCGTGCTCGGCCGCCCGCTTGCTGTAGTAGGCCTTTTGCACGTCGAGATGGTAGCGACGAAAATATTCAAGCTGAAGGGGCAAGAGCGCAATCTCCCCAGCCGGTGCTGCGGGCTCGGGGTCGCTCGCAAGAACACTCCTAAAGAGCTGCCCGCGCATGAACTCGGCACTGGCACGTTTTTGATGCCAGCGCTTGTAGGGATTGGTGCGATCGAGGCTGCGCAGGGAGATGAACGCCAGGATCATGGCGCAGTAGATGACCGCGATCGCGCCCCAGCGCAGGTAGGCGTCGAAGGGGTCGGTCCAGGGCAAAATTAAAGCCAGACCCGACAGGGCGGCAAACGCCAGGACCAGCAGCGTAGACTTGCACAGGCGCTTGTAGCGCCGTTGCGCCCGTCCCGCCTCGTGGTCGAAAGTGTCATAGCCATCAATGGTTGCCAGCACCGCCGGCTGCTGCAGGGTGCGCCGCAGCGCCGCCGCTGGCGGCGGCAGCCGGTCGGCGTGTTGGCGGGGCTCGAGCTTGTAGTCGTCGCTGCGGTTGTGTCCGATGGCGGCAATGGCATCGTCCGTTGTCGTCATGCTACTCCCTCCCTGCCTTCCGCCCGCGGCCGTCGGCGACGCTGGACAGCGCCCGTTGCTGTTGGCAGAGTTGCCCCGTTTAATCTAGCGGATGCGCCAGCTCGATCGGGTGGATGTTATGGGGTTTTGGCCATTACCGCCACAAGCTTGGCGCCTGCTGGTCGCTTCCGCACTGACCATCGCATTGACCATCGCAATGGCATCGACCGTCGCCGCCGATGGCCCCGCGCTGCGCGCGGTCTTGATCGGCAACAGCTACCAGGCGCCCCAGTTTGCGGCGTCGCTGCAAAATCCGGGCAATGATGCTTTGGCCATGGAAGATCTCCTCGTCAACAGACTTGGCGTGGCGCAGGCCCATGTGACGGTCCTGCAAAATGCCGATCGCGCCGCAACCTACGATGCCTGGGACAAGGCCGTGGGTGAGCTCGACGTCGGGGTCGCCGTATTTTATTTTTCCGGTCACGGCATCGAAGTGGCGGGCAAGAACTATCTGGTTCCGGAGAAGGCGCCGTCCCTCAAGAGCGAGAAGGAGTTCGACCTGCAGGACGCGCTGGTGAGTTTCGACCGGCTTGTCAAGGTGTTGCGCGACCAGCAGGACAAGCATGCCGGCATCATCGGCGTGTTTATTCTTGATGCCTGCCGCGGCGATCCGTTCGGGGACAAAACCAAAGGCTTCGGCAGCGCCGGAAAAGGACTGGCCCCGGCGCGACTGCCGCAGGATAGCGAGACGTTTGTCATGTATGCGGCTGGCGCCGGACAACTGGCGCTCGATTCCACCACCACCGAAGCCAGCCGCAACTCGCTCTATACCCGCTACTTGCTGGCCGAGCTCCCCGATAAGCAACGCGCTAGTGCGCTCGGTCTTGCCGATCTCGCGCAGAACATCCGCGAAAAAGTGATCGCGGTGGCGCGCAACGAACACCATGCCCAGTCGCCGTCCTACTATGACCAGCTGGTGCAACGCCGTAGCTTGCTTGGCACACCACTGCCGGCGTTGAGCGTTGCCGAGGTCAAGGACAAGCTGCCGACCGTCGAGGTGGTGGCGGTTGCCACCAAGGCTCCGGTCGCTTCGGCGGACGCATCGCTGCCGGTCGATTGTGACGGCTGTCCGTCCTTGGTGGCGGTGCCGGCCGGCCGCTTCGGGCAAACTGCAATCCCAGCGCTCGCGTTCGGCAAGACCGAGGTCACCAACCGCGAATGGAACGTGTGCGTCAAGAACGGCGGCTGCCAGGGCTACCGTGGGTTTTCGTATCTGCCGGATACGTTTGGGCGCTACCGTGAGAATCGGCCGGTGACCAATGTGACCTGGGTCGACGCTCGGGCCTACGTCGATTGGCTGAGCCGGGTGACGAAGCAAAAATACCGTCTGCCGACCGAAGCGGAGTGGGAGTATGCGGCGCAGAGCGGATCCACGGGTCCCTATTCGTTCGGCGACAAAATCGAACAGTTGTGCGAATACGCCAATGGCGCCGACCAGAGTCTCAGGGCAGCATTTCTTGAGGCCGCGCCCTGCAAGGATGGTTACGCCCGCGAGACCGCGCCGGTGGCCTCGTTCCGCGCCAATGGCTTCGGCCTGCACGACATGCATGGCAACGTCTGGGAATGGGTCGATGGGTGTTGGAAGGCTGGCGCGGCAGCCGAACAACACTGCGACCGTATCGCGCGCGGGGGCTCGTGGCGCAGTCCGCCACAATACCTACGGTCCTCTTCCCGCACCACCTTCCCCGAAAAGCACGCGCGCAGCACCCTGGGCTTCCGCGTCGTGCGCGAACTCACGCCTTGAGCCCGCAGCGAAGGCCGGCGCTTTTGCAGCACGAAGCCACGCGGCGTGAGGTGGCTCCACTTGGCGCGGCGCGTTTGAGGTGAAGCCTGGGGCGAGCTCAAAGCGGCGACCGCGCTCGATCCTTTGCGTTGATCGCCATAGTGCGAGCGCCGCGACCGGGGCAAGCCCGGTCGCGGCTCAGACTAGGTCATGGTTTCCACTGCTTGGCCAACAATTCCTCGATCCAGGTTTTGGATCCCTTCTTGTCACGGGCGTCCGAGCATTGGCCGTCGTGCCAGAACATGTATTCGCCGCACTCGCCTCCGCCTCTGGGTTGTGCTGCAGCGATGCCGGCGGTAACAGCCGTTCCCAGCAGCGCCAGCACGGCCAACAGCTTGAATTTTTTGCTCATGTCTTTCTCTCCAGTTGTTTGGCAACGAACTGGCGGACACAAAGCAGGCCATTGCTATAGTTTCGTGATTAATGCGGAGCTTCACGTCGGGTTGAAGCTTGTTGATCCGACGC
>DATFXD010000041.1:0-5213 GCA_035258605.1 Hyphomicrobiaceae bacterium
TTCGGCACCACCGCCGCCTCCATCACCGCGCCGTGGCCGACGAGGGCGCTTTCGACCTCGAACGGCGACACCCAGATGCCCGAAACCTTGAACATGTCGTCGGTGCGGCCCTGGTAGGTATAAAAGCCGTCCGCGTCGCGGGTATACTTGTCGCCGGTCCGCGTCCAACCGCCCTCGAAGGTGGCGCGGCTCTTGTCGCGCTGGTTCCAGTAGCCCTCGGCGTTGGTGCTGCCGCGCACCAGCATCTCGCCAACCTCCCCGTCGCCGACCTCGCGGCCGTCTTCGTTGAGGAGCTTAATCTCATAGCCCGGCACCGGCTTGCCCGAGCTGCCGTATTTGAGCGCGGCGGCGCTGTTGCAGACGTACTGGTGCAGCATCTCCGTCGACCCGACGCCGTCGTAGACGTCGACGCCGAACCGGGCGCGGAAGGCCTTGCCGACCTCGGCCGGCAGCGCCTCGCCGGCCGAAACGCACACGCGCAGCCGTTTTGAGCTCATCTCCGGCCGGCCGTCGGCATGGGCCAGCATCGCCGCATAAAGCGTCGGCACGCCGAAGAAAAAGGTCGGCTGATGCTGTTTCAGGGTCCGGAACACCAGCTCCGGCGTCGGCCGGTCGGGGATCAGCACGGCGGTGGCGCCGACCGACATCGGAAACGACATGGCATTGCCCAGACCGTAGGCAAAAAACAGCTTGGCGGCGGAATAAACGAGATCGTCCGCGCCCATGCCCAGGCACTGTTGACCGCACAGCCGCGCCGTCTCCATCGGGCTCGAGTGCACGTGACGGACCCCCTTGGGCATGCCGGTCGAGCCCGACGAATAGAGCCAGAACGCCGTCTCGTCGCAGCAGGTGTCGGCCGCCTCGAAAGCTTCGGCCTGCTCGGCGAGCTCGGCGCGGAACGAGAGGGCGAACGGGGGCGGCTCACCGCCACACACAAAGATGTGCTTGAGGCAGGGAAGCTTGCCCAGGATCGGCTGCACGGTGCGCAGCAGCGGCTCGGAAATGAACAGCGCGCGTGCGCGGCTGTCGGCCAGGATGTAGGCGTACTGCTCGCTGGTGAGCAGGGTATTGAGCGCCACCGGCACGACCCCGGCCTTGATGGCGCCCCAGAACACCACCGGAAAATCGACGGTGTCGAACAGCAGCACCGCCACGCGGGCCTCGCGCGGTACCCCGTAGGTGCCAAGCAAATTGGCCATGCGGTTTGAGCACGCCTTGAGCTCGCCGTAGGTCAGGCGTTGCTCCGGGTCGACAAAGGCGATCTTGTCGCCGCGCCCTTCGGCAACGTTGCGGTCGACCATGTCGACGGCCGCATTGTAAATGCGCGGATAACCCATGGCTCCTCCCCAGCGGCGTGCGGCGGCGATTGTGCTACCCGCCCGCGCCTCGAACGGGGCTCTAACCCGTGACCCGGCCGAGCACGGCGTATTTTGGCCGTCCACATCTGCATCATACTGCAACCGGGGCTGGAATGAAGCCCGATCGCGCGCTATCGGCCGGCGGCGAGGATGTAGTATATTGCAGCTCACTCTCACCCCCTGCGGGGCTCGGCGGCCGACCCTATGGCGAAGCTACCAGAGACTGGTCCGGAAAACCGGCGCGGCACGGCGCCGGCGGAGGAGGCCTACCTCAAGGAGGTGGGTGAAGCGGTGCGCATCGGCCGCGCCCGCCGCGGCATGTCGCGCAAAAGTCTGGCTCGGGCCTCGGGGGTATCCGAGCGCTACCTGGCCGAGCTCGAGCGCGGGGCCGGCAATGCCTCGCTGTTGGTGCTGCGCCAGATCGCTCAGGCGCTGGGGCTCGAGATCGCCGCCCTGATCGGCGACCGGTCGGCGCTGCCGCTCGAGCTGGCGCTCACCATCCACCAACTCGAACGGCTGACGCCAGCCCAGCTGGTCGAGGCGCGGCGCCTGATCCACGAGCGCTTTCTCGCCGTCGGCGACGCCAACCGGGGGCGGTTCGCGCTGGTCGGTTTGCGCGGCGCCGGCAAGACCACGCTTGGCCGCCGCGCCGCCGAAAAGCTGGCGATGCCCTTTGTCGAACTGGACCGGGAAGTGGAGCGGGCGAGCGGCATGGAATTGTCGGAGATCTTCTCCATGCACGGCCAGACCATGTTTCGGCGGTTGGAGCGCCAGTGCCTCGAGACCATCGTCGCCCGCTTTGACCGGGTGATGATCGCCACCGGCGGCAGCCTGGTGACGGAACCGGGGACCTACGATCTCCTGCTATCGACCTGCTTTGTGATTTGGCTGTCGGCCACCCCCGAGCAGCACATGAGCCGGGTGCTGGCGCAGGGCGATCTGCGGCCGATGGCCGACGGGCCGCAGGCGATGGATGATTTAAAGGCGATCCTGGAGAGCCGCACGCCGCTTTATGCCAGAGCCAATGCCGAGGTGATGACCAGCGGCAAGTCCGAGGCCGAGGCGCTGGCCGCGCTGATCGACGTCATGGCCGGCAGCGGCGCCGGCAGCTTGGGCAGCGACGCCGGCGCGACCGTGGCCGGCGCGCTCTAGCCCTTCAACACCGCCGCCCGCACCGCAGCAGGCTTTTGCGAGTTGGCACCAGCGCGCCCGGTCGCCGCCGCAGCCCGTGCCCACCCCCAGCGGATGGGCTTGCCTGCGGCGAGGCTTCCGGCTCACCATGGCGGCTGATGCATCGTCACGCGTGCCCGGAGGAGATAGCCATGGCCAAGCCGCGCAAAGTCATCATCACCTGCGCCGTCACCGGTTCGATCCACACGCCGTCGATGTCGCCCTATCTGCCGATTACGGCGGAAGCCATTGCCGATGCCGCCGTGGCCGCGGCGGAGGCCGGCGCTGCCGTCGTACACCTGCACGCGCGCAATCCCAACGATGGCCGCCCGGACCAATCGCCGGAGGCGTTCGCCCCCTTCCTCAAGGTCATCAAGCAGCGTTCCGCCTGCGTTGTGAACATCACCACCGGCGGCGCGCCGACCATGACCATCGAGGAGCGCGTGCGGCCGGCCGCCACCTTCAAGCCGGAGGTCGCCAGCCTCAACATGGGCACCATGAATTTCGGGCTGTTCCCCATGCTGCAGCGCCAGCGCGAGTTCAAATACGACTGGGAGAAGCCCTACCTGGAGGCGTCCAGGGCCGGCATGTTCAAGAACACGTTTGCCGACATCGAGTACATCCTCACCACCTGCGCCAACAACGGCTCGCGGTTCGAGATCGAATGCTACGACATCGGCCATCTCTACACGCTGCGCCACTTCGCCGACCGCGGCGTGGTGAAACCGCCGTTCTTCATCCAATCGGTATTCGGCATCCTGGGCGGCATCGGTCCGCATCCTGAGGATGTCATGCACATGAAGCGCACCGCCGATCGGCTGTTCGCCGACCAGTATCACTGGAGCGTGCTCGGCGCCGGCCGCAACCAGATGCCGATCGCGGCCATGGCGCTCGCCATGGGCGGCAATGTGCGCGTCGGCATGGAGGATTCGCTCTGGATCGGCCCCGGCGAGCTTGCCAAGAGCAATGCCGAGCAGGTGCGCAAGGTGCGCCAAATCATCGAAGGGCTGGGCCTGGCGGTGGCGAGCAGCGAGGAGGCGCGCGAGATCCTCCAGCTCAAGGGCGGGGACAAGGTGGGGTTTTGAGACCGGCGATCAAAGCGCGGGCACCGCCGCCCAGCGCGGCCGTGCGTGACGCCTAACCGGGCGAGGCCGCGGCAGCGCGCCACGCTCGGTTCGGTCGACGGCTGGCGCGGCGCCCTGGCGGCCGGCACCGCCCAGCGCGGCACCCCTGACTAGCCGATGTCGCCGGCGGCGAACCGGTATTGGCGCGAACAGAACTCGCAGGTGACGGTGATGCCGCCGTCGGCTTCGCGCATGTCGGCCAGCTCGTCCGGCCCGAAACGCTCAAGGAACATGTGGATGCGCTCGCGCGAGCAGCGGCATACGGCCGCCACCGGCGTCGAGGGCGTGACCCGCACCCCCTCCTCGTGAAACAGCCGATAGAGCAGCCGCTCGGGCGACAGCGTCGGGTCGAGCATCTCGTGATCTTCGACCGTCGCCGCCAAGTGGCGCGTGCGGTTCCAATCCTCCTCGTCCTCGCCCTCGAGCGCATCGTCGCGGCTTTCGCTGCGCTTGCCGCCCGCGCGCGGCAGCTTCTGGATCAAAAGTCCGCCGGCGCGCCAGCGCCAGGCCGGCGGCTGACTGGCGGCGGTGGCGCCGTAGTGCCGGGCGACGGCCAGCCGGATGAAGGTCGGCAGCTGTTCCGACTGGTGAAAATAGGTATGCGCGACCTGAACCAGGGGTTCGCGCTCGATGGCGACGATGCCCTGATAGGTATTGCGGTCGCCGGTGGGATCGATGGTCATGGCGACGTGCCCCGAACCCAACAGCGCGCCCTGGTCGCCGCGACCCTGGATCTTGGCCAGCCGTAAATCTTTCTTGTCGTAGTTGGCATAACCGCGCACGTTGCCCGGCGAAACATAATCGGCAACCAGAAAGTCGAGGGCGCCGTCGGTCTTGGTCTGCAGGATGAACTTGCCTTGGGTCTTGAGCGCGCTGCCGAGCATGGCGGTCAGCACCAGCGCCTCGCCCAGCGCGTAGCTGACGGGGTCGGGATAGTTGTGGCCGGAGAGTACGGTGTCGACGGCGGTGCCGAGCCGCACCACGCGGCCGATGACGTCGGATTTGACGGTGCGAAACGGCAGCACCAAGTCGTCGGCCGGCAACGGCAGCGGTGTCTTGCCGTCGGCCATCATTCGACCCCCAGGCACCAGGCCAGAATTGCCTTCTGCGCATGCAGACGGTTCTCGGCCTCTTCCCACACCACCGATTGCGGGCCATCGATGACGCCGGCAGCCACTTCGAGGCCGCGGTAGGCGGGCAGGCAATGCATGAAAATCGCGTCCTTGTCGGCCTGGCGCAGCAGGCCCTCGTCGACGGCGTAGGCCCCGAGCAGCTGCTTGCGCCGCGCCGCCTCCTGTTGCTGGCCCATCGACACCCAGGTGTCGGTGACGACGCAATCGGCGCCGGCCACCGCCTCGTGCGGCTCCTCGGTCAGGCGCACGTCGCCACCCTGGCTCTTGGCCCACTCCAGCACCGCCCGATCCGGGTTGAGCTGCGGCGGACAGGCCAGCGCCAAACTGAAGCCGAACCGCGCCGCCGCCTGGATCCAGGACGCAGCCACATTGTTGCCGTCACCGGTCCAGGCGATCTTGCGACCCTTGATCGGCCCGCGTGCCTCTTC
>DATFXD010000042.1:0-2918 GCA_035258605.1 Hyphomicrobiaceae bacterium
CGGTGGCTGCCCGCGGCTGCCGGTGTGGTCCAACCCCGAGGTCAGCATCCGCGGCGTGCCGGCGGGCTCGGTCGGACACGACAACGCCCGCGTCATCGCCGACAATGCCCTGCGCGTCGCGGCCTTTCGCTGACGCCACAACCAGCCGGCGCAAACCTCTTCACCCGCTCTCGGACAAATCCTTGAGGATGCCGATATCGCACTCGAAATCCTTGCCGACGCGAGTAATGGCGCCAAGCGCTTCCAAGGTCGTGAGCGCGGTGTTCACCTTCGGGCGGCTGGCGCCGACCAGCATGGCTAGCTCCCCCTGCGACATGCCGAGCCCGATGCGCGTCACCTGCCCGCCCTGTTGCTGACCACGCATCGACAGTTCGTGCAACAAGAAGCGCGCCAGGCGGTTTTCAACGGAAAACAGCGCGACATCTTCCAGATGGTCGCTGACATCGCGTAACCGGGTACAGAGGAACTCGATGATACCCTTGCACAGCGTCGGGTTGGTCGCGAGCAGCCGCTGCAGCGCCGCGGCCGCGAGGGATTTCATTTTCACTTCGGTGAGCGCGCTGGCGCTGGCGCTTCGCGGCGACCCGTCAAGCGCGGCGATTTCACCGAAGATGTCCCCAGTAATGGCGTGGGCGAACGATAGCTCGCGGCCTTCGGCGGTCGATACCGAAAGCCGAACGCGGCCTTCGAGAACGAGATAGATGGTATTGCCGGGGTCGCCGCGGGCAAAGATGGTCTGACCCGCCGAATACCGCACATCCCGCATTTCTTGCGCAATGGCTTGGCGCGAGGGCAGATCGAGGGAGCGGAATAGTCGCGTCCGGCCGAGCAATTCGACGATACTTACGGCAGTGGCCATCGCTTTCCTGATCTCCCGCTAGTTGGCCCAAGCCCTCAGGCAGCGACAGCAACGCGTTTGACGCGACCGGTCGCCCCGAAGCGGCCGGCCATTGTCCATCGATCGTGCTTCGAACGCGTACCCCGACACCTGCCGGTGCTCGCACGGGCTAATCCTGGGCCATTTCCCCGGCCGCCAGCAAGAGCCGACGCGCACGTCGGCGCGCTAACATGGGGGGAGAACCCCGACCTTGCGCATGGGGGTGAGAAGCGCTGCCGGCCGGGCAGAACATCCCCGGCCAAGGCCCGCGGAGGGCCGTGCGGCAGGCCCGAGGCTGCCCGAAGTTGGCAAAAAGCCGCGCGTCGAACGCGGCGAACGCGTTTGACCCCCGTATCGGCCGGTTTGGGCTAGCGCGACGGCGACGGGTGAAACCAGATGGCCACACTGCGGCGACGCGGCCGCGGTGCGCCCGAAGACCCGTGCAGGCGCCGGTTGCGCAATCATCGAGAAGCAGCAACCTTTAGCGCCCAGGTGCGGGTCCATCCGGCAAGAGGACGGCAACATGATAAAGGCGCTGGCGGGCGTTACCGTCCTCGATTTCACGACCACCATCGCCGGCCCGCATTGCACCCGGCTGCTCGCCGACCTCGGCGCTGACGTCATCAAGATCGAGGCTCCCGACGGCGACGTGATGCGCACGCGGCCGCCGCTGCGCGATGGCGCCAGCAGCTATTTCGGCCAGCTCAATGCCGGCAAGAAGAGTGTCGTGCTCGACCTCAAAGACGCAACGGCGATCGCCGCCGCCCGCCGGCTGGCCGGCGCGGCCGACGTCCTCGTCGAGAACTACCGTCCGGGGGTGATGCAGCGGCTCGGCCTCGACTACCAGAGCCTCGCCAAGCTCAACCGGCGGCTGATTTATTGCTCGATCTCGGGTTACGGCCAGGCCGGTCCATCGGCCGATCTGCCGGCCTACGCCCCGGTGATCCATGCCAGCTCCGGCTTCGATCTCGCCAACCTCGCCTACCAGCCGGGACGGCAGCGCCCGGACTACTGCGGGGTCTATGTCGCCGATGTTGTGGCCGGCACTTATGCCTTCGGCGCCATTGGCGCAGCCCTCCACCAGCGCCAGACAACGGGGGAGGGCCAGCACCTCGACATTTCCATGCTGGAGTGCATGTTGTCCCTCACCTTGAGCGAGCTGCAGAGCTCGCAATTCGCGGTGCCACCGCCGCCGTCGCGACCCCTGTTCGGGCCGGTGGCAACGCGCGATGGCTACATCAATATGGCCGTGGTCAGCGAGCGGACGTTCCAGGGCATGGCGGCTGCGGCGGGCCGCGCCGACTGGATCAGCGATCCTCGCTTCGCCAGGTACCTCGATCGGCGCGCCAACTGGGGCATCCTGATGGAGGAGTTCGAGCTCTGGTCCCGGAGCCTCGCCAGCGCCGACTGCCTGCGCGTTCTGGCGCAAAATTCCGTCCCGGCCGCGGCCTACCGCAGCGTGCGCGAGGCCATGACCGATGCGCAGCTCAAGCACCGAGCAGCGTTGACCGAAGTCGCCGACGCGGGGGGCAGCTTCCTGGCCTTGAACCCGCCCTTCCGCATGTCGGCGTCGGCGACGACGGTCGGACCGCGCGCCCCCGGACTCGGGGAGCACACGCGCGAGGTGCTGTCGCGATCAGACCCAACCGCCGGCGAGGCGATGCGCGGCACCGGGGCCCCGGGGCGCGGCTAGACATCGATTGCCGGGTGCGGCGGCGGCCGCCGCAGCCCACAGACGGCAAGCGGTGCCGGCCGCCCCCACGTGCGCCTTGTTCCCGTCCGGCCCGGGCCTTGGCCGGGGCGAATCGCCGTGGAGCCCCCCGCCCGACCCAAGCGAGGCGCGCCTGACGCCTGGCCGCTTTTGCGCACCGGGGCGCCCAATGCAGGCTTTCCCCCCGCCAATATCGGGAGAACACCTGATGTCCACCCTAAGGAGGAAATGCCTACCGATGTGCGGGGTGACCTCCGGCGGCCATACCCATGCGCCGCCGGCAGCGGCTTTGCGTCTAACGGTGGGTCGAGGGAGGGGCGCATGCAGGTC
>DATFXD010000043.1:0-3399 GCA_035258605.1 Hyphomicrobiaceae bacterium
CAAGCTTGTGACCGGCAGCAAGTACGACGTCCAGTTCGACAATCTGGACGGTAGTTACGAGTTTGGCCTCGCCGCGTTCGACAATGCCCAGGTGCGCCACGCGATCCACTTCGGTGCCCTGCAGCTCAAGTTCGCAAAGTAAGCCCTCAGCGCCATTACCTGCTGGGCCGGCCACGAGGCGCTAACGCGTTCTCGTGGCCGACTGCTGCGCGCCAATCGCGACGGATGGGGATGCAACGGCGGCACCCGCGATTTGATCCAAATCAATGAAGACGATGCCAGCCACGCTCAGCATTGTTCAATCGCGGCAATCTAAAGGAGGCTAAAATGCCAGCAGCGCTTCCTTGGCAGAAACGCCGCCCGTTCCTTTTCGCGCGCATTCTGGCGTGGTGTAACGATCGCGTCAGAGCAATCGCCCCGTTTGCACACGAGCGCCTCAGCTCCGCTGGAACCAGCGATGTCGTTGAGGATGCCCGCCCGTCCGGCGAAGCGCTCGACCTTCCGCGCCATTCCTATGATGCCAGCCTGTTGTTTCGCCGCATGGCCGCGCTGCAAATCGATCGCGACGAACTCGCAAGCAACGATCCCTTGCTGTTCCGCGAGCTACAGGCACTATGCACGTTGTGTCGCAGCAAGGAACGCTGCGTGTTGGATCTCGCGCAGGAGTGCGACGAGCCCGGGAATCAAGGCTGGCGCGAATACTGCCTCAATGCCACGACGTTGAATGCTCTCGGCGCGGTGGAAAACTGCGCTCGGGCGGCGCAATACCTGCGGACGCCACGTTCCACCGGCTACGTGGCAACCGAGTGATTGGCTTCGGACAAGCCAATCCGATGAGGCGCCGCAACGCGCATGTGCCTGTGGAACGGCTGTGACGTGTGAGCGGGGCGTTAAACTATGACCAGCGCCGCCGCTGTGATCGCGATCAGCGCCCACGCCGACCCATAGCAGATCACCTTGACCGCGACGCCATCGCTGAAGCCCAGATCATGGGCGGTCATGCGCAGGCGATGGGCGGCGTGCCAGGCCGGCAGCGCCACCGTGCCGAACAGGATCAGCTTGCCGAGCGGATTGTGCGCGAACGCCGCCATCTTGTCGTACGGCAAGGGCAGGATGCCGAGCGGCACCAGTAGCCCGGTGATCAGGATCAGCACCGGGATGATCAAGGCCGCCACTAATCCGCCGGCGGCGAAAGGCAGCCACAGGATGGGTTTGTTCGATCGAGCCATGGTTCAAATCCCTGCGGCGATCAGCACGATGAGCGACACCACCGCCCAGGCGCCGTAATGCATGCCGACGATCGCCTTGGCCGGGACGGGCTCGCCGCGCACCGCCAGCGGCATGGCCTTCGGGGTAAGCGCGAACCAGGTCACGCTGTGATAGGCGGCAAACGCCAAACAAACCAGTTGAAACAGCACGCCCAGCGGGCTCGACAACGCGTCCAAGAAACCGTCCCACGCGGCGCGGCCCTCCGCCAGGCGCCAAAGGCCCACCACCAGCAGGGCGCAATAAAGGCCGACGAACAAGCTGGTCAGCTCGCGCACCATGTAGACGACGTAGCGGCGGCGGCCGAGCCACCAGCTGCGCTTGACTTTGCGGGTGTACGGACGGCGGCTCATCGGTGCGCTCCCGGCAACAGCCGCGCCTTGAACCAGTCCAGCGAGGCGGAAATCTTGGTCTGCTGGATTGCGGCAGCGGGATCGACGTGCTTGGGACACACGTCCGAGCAGGCGCCGACGAAGGTACACTCCCAGATGCCCTCGTTGCTCGCCACCACGTCGGCCCGTTGCTCCTTACCAGCGTCACGAGAATCGAGATTGTAGCGGTGCGCCAGCGCGAGCGCGGCCGGGCCGACGAAGCTCTCGTTCAACCCGCATTGCGGGCAGGCGGCGTAGCACAGCAGGCAATTTATGCACAGGGTGTATTGTTTGAATGCCATGAGCTGGAGTGGAGTCTGGAGATTTTCGCCGTCGCTCAGAGCCTTCTTCTGTTTTGCGATCACATAAGGCTTCACGCTGGAAAGCTTTTCCATGAAACTGTCCATGACGGTCACCAGATCACGTTCGATCGGAAAATGGTCGAGCGGTTCGATCCGAATCACGTCATGACGGTAATCGCGCAGGAAGGCATGACAAGCGAGCTTGGGCTCGCCGTTGATCATCATGCCGCAGCTGCCGCAAATCGCCATGTGGCAGGACCAGCGGTACGACAGCGTGGCGTCCACATGGTCCTTGATGTGATTGAGCGCATCCAGCACAACCCAGTCGTCTCGGTAAGGAACGGTGTAGGTCTGGAAATGCGGCTCGCTGTCGAGCTCCGACCGGTAGCGCAGGATCTCGAGCGTGACATCTTCGCTCATGCCGCGGCTCCCCCGTAGACCCGCTCGGCCGGCTTGGAGCGGGTGATCACCACGTCGCAATAGCTCACGGTTGGCGCTTCGCCGCCGCGATAGGTGGCGAGGCTGTGTTTGAGATAGTTGCCGTCATCCCGTTCGGGATGATCGAGGCGCTGGTGGGAGCCGCGTGATTCCTTCCGGTGGGCCGCCGAATGCGCAATGGCCTCGGCGACCTGCAGCATGCAGCCGAGCTCCAATACCTGAATGAGGTCGGTGTTGAACACGTTGCTTCGGTCTTGCAATTGCACCTCGTCGTAGCGCAGGCGCAAATCCGCCAGCACGCGGCAAGTTTCTTGTAACAAGGTCTCGCTGCGGTAGATGCCGGCGCCACTCTCGATGGTATCATGCATTGCCTTGCGCAAGCCTGAGACGGCCTCGCTACCTTGCTCGCGCACGAACAGCTCGCGGATGCGCGTCTGAGCGGCGTGCGCTCCCTCGCGGGCGGCGCTGGCGCTGACCGTTGGATTCGCCTTGGCAAATGCGGCCGCGCCATGCCCGGCACGGGCGCCGAACACCAGGAGCTCGGTCAGCGAATTAGAGCCGAGGCGGTTGGCGCCGTTGATCGATACGCAGGCGCACTCGCCGGCGGCGAAGAGGCCGGGCAACGGCGTTGCGGCATCAATGTCGGTATGGATGCCGCCCATCGTGTAATGAACCACCGGCCGCACGGGGATGGGCTGGTGCACGGGATCGACCCCCGCGTAGCTCTGCGCCAATTCACGCACCATCGGCAGGCGCTCGTTGATCTTCTTCTCGCCGAGGTGACGAATATCCAGCAGTACGGCATCGCCGTAGGGCGTCCTGATGGTGCGGCCCTTCCTCTGCTCGTGCCAGAACGCCTGGCTCAGCCGGTCGCGCGGCCCCAACTCCATCGCCTTCAAGCGCGGCCATGGATCGGGCGGACCAAGACCGTAGTCCTGCAGATAGCGGTAGCCATCCTTGTTGATCAGGAGGCCCCCTTCTCCGCGCGATCCTTCGGTCATCAATATGCCGGTGCCGGGAAG
>DATFXD010000044.1:0-22715 GCA_035258605.1 Hyphomicrobiaceae bacterium
GCGCGAGTGGGTGCACTATGAGTGGTCGGCGGGCGGCAACGGCGGCTTTGCCGAAGACGATGGGCCGAGCGCCATCGCCACCATCGACTGGGGCGACCTGGTGACGGTGCAGTCCACCGAAGTGATCGAAACGCGCATGCCACTGCTGGTCGAGAGTTCGCGTTTGGCGGTCGATTCCGGTGGACCCGGCACCACCCGCGGCGGCCTGTCGATGGAGCGCGCCTTGCGCGTGTTGGCGCCTGAGGCACGCTATTCGCTGCTGTCCGACGGGGCGGTGGTGCCGGCGTTCGGCGTGCTTGGCGGCCGCTCGGGGGTTCCGGTCGGCGCCTGGATCGCGCGTAACGGCAAAGCCGAGCCGTTTGCGACCCCGGGCAAAGTTGCCGGCCACGTGGTCAACGCCGGCGACGTCGTCATGGTCCGGTCGGCCGGCGGCGGTGGCTATGGCGATCCGCTCGAGCGCGACGGCGAGCGCGTCGCCGCCGACCTGGCCGAGGGCTATATCTCGGCGGCCGCGGCGCACGACGTCTATGGGGTCGTCGTCGATGAGCGCCACCAGGTCGACGCGGCGGCAACCCGCGCGCTACGCCAGCGGTTGCGCGTCGGGCGCGTCGAGCTGACGGCGCGGTTGGCGGCGGACGTGTTTGAGGACGGCGCCGTCAGCCGTCGGCGCGTGCTGCGGCTCAACCCGGCCGACGCCACGTCGGCCGCGATCGGCGAGGACGACGTGGCCGAGCTCGATGGCGGCCGCGCCGCGCCGCTGCGCGGTTGGGCGCGGCTCGACCCCACCGTGGCGCCGGGAACGATCGGCATCGATCGGCGCGGGCTCGCCATTCTCAAGGCCGCGGTCGGCGGCAAGCTAACGGTGCGCCAGGTCCAGGCCGCGGCCCCGGTTGGCGCTGCTGATGGGCTGATCGGCGCCCGCCGCCCCCGACCGTAGCGGCAGAGCGGCCGCAACGGTGGAAGGCGCAGCTGCCATCGGTCCCGGGGACAGCCGCCGTCCGTCGAAACCCGCCGCGGGCGTCTTAAGGCGTCTCTCGCGACGCCGCCGACTGGCGCAGGCGGGCGGTGGCCTCGGCATCGATGTCCTCCCGATCGGCGCTGAGCACTACCCCATAGGCGGCGCGCGCCGCCGCCGCCGACACGTAACCACCCTTGACGTCGCGCACCACCGCCGCCGCCGGACGCTGGTGCGGATCGCCGTATCCCGCCCCGCCGGCGCAGCGGACGGCGAACACATCGCCCCGTTGCAGCTCAATCGTCTTTTTGGCATGCACCGCCTGGCCATTGACCGACACCGCGGCGCTGCCCCCCGGCAGGCCGCCGGCCAGGCCGCGCGCGGGATGGGTGATGCGATCGAGACGGACGCCGACGGTGATCGGCTCGTTCGCCTCGGATTTGACGGCGAGCTGCGCCGCCAGCCCGCCACGCTGCCGGCCGGCGCCGCCGGAATCGGTGGCAAGCTCCTTGCTGAGGAACAACAGCGGTTTCTCGTTCTCGGTGACCTCGATGGGTGTGCCGGCAATGTTGGCGGGCCAGCCGAGCGAGGACACGCCATCGAGGCTTGGCCGGGCGCCAAGGCCGCCGTTCAAAAACATGATGTCCACATAGCGCCGTCCGCCGTTGCCGAAGCCGCTGTAGGCGGAAAGATGTGGCGGCGTGCCGGTCTCGGCGATGACGCGGTCGGGGATCGCCGCCGCCAAGGTGCGAAAGATCAGCCCCTGCAGATACATCGCCACCAGTGCCCGCGCCCCGAGTGCGGCCGGATAGGCGGCATTGATGACGCTGGCTTCTGGCACCGTATATTTGATGCGCTTGAGCGTGGTGCCGTTGATCGGCGATTGCGGGTGCGCGACGCAGATGCAGGCATGGGCGATTTCGGCGAACGACCAGCGCCTGGTGCAATTGATGCCCTGCTCCTGCTGCGGCGAGGAGCCCGTGCAGTCGACATGAATTTCGCCGCTACCGACCGTGATGGCGCAGCGCAAGGTGATCGGTCGATCGAAGCCGTCGGTCTCGACCTCGCCGCGATAGGTGCCAAACGGTATCTTGGCGATGGCCTGGCGCATCGCCAGGTCGGAGCGCTCCCGCACCGCGGCGAACAGCGCTTCGGCGTCGTCGAGGGACTTGGCCTCGAGGAACTCGATCAGGCGCCGCGCCATAATGGTATTGGCGGCAAGTTGCGCCAGCAAATCGCCGACCACGATGTCGGGAACCCGCACGTTGAGCCGAATGATCCGGAACAGGTCGTCATTGGGCGCGCCGGCCGCAAACAGCTTGATGATCGGCAGCCGGAAACCTTCCTCGAACACCTCCTTGGAGTCGGCCGACAGCAACCGCCCGCCAACGTCGGGTGAATGCGACACGCTCATGGCGTAGGCGACGATGCGGCCACGGTGAAAAATCGGCGTCACAAAGAACACGTCGTTGATCTGGCTGGCACCGATCCAGGGATCGGTGGTGATCAGGCTGTCGCCTGCAACCAAGCTCGAGGGCGGATAGGCCGCCAGGAAATCGTGCATGGCTTGCGCCATGCAGCCGAGAAATGCCGGCAACCCGTGGCGACCCTGCGCGATCATTTCGCCACCGGTGTCAAACAGCGCGCAGCTGAAATCCCAGGCCTCGGTAACGATGCGCGAGAATGCGGTGCGCAGCAAGGTGACCTGCGCCTCATCGACGATGCTGAGCAGCTTGTTCCACCACATCGTCAAGGTGGTGACGTCGAGCTCGGCGGCGGTGTTGGGGTGCATCGCTCTATGCCTCCAGGGTGATCACCAGCATGCCGAGTTCGTCGACAACCAGGTGCGCGCCTGGCGGCACGACCGTGGTCGATGCGTCATCCTCGATGATCACCGGTCCCGGCAATGTGCTGCCGATCGGCAGTCGGCTGCGCTCATAGACCGCGCAATCGACGACACTGTCGCGGCCGGCGAACATCACCGGCCGGCGCGCTTTCAGCTTGGCATCGGGGTCGGCGTCGCCGTGCTGCGGCCACAGTCCGCCAAGCTCGGGGTTCGGACCGGAAACGCTGAGGCGCCAGCTCACGGTCTCGACCGGAACTTCACGGATCTCGCGCCCGTACTGCTGCCGGTAGGCGGCGTAGAAGGTGGCGTGCAGGCGCTCGAGCAGCTCGGGGCCGAGCCGGCCGCCGGGCAGCGCCACGTTGACTTCGTAACGCTGGCTCAGGTAGCGCATGTCGGCCGAATAGCTGACGGTGACCCCGTCGTGGATGCCGGCGGCCGCCAGCTGCCGGCGGCCGTCTTGCTCCAAGTGCGCAAAGCGGGCGCCGACTTTTCCCCAGTCGACGTGCTTGAGTTCGCGCATGTAGCCGAACACGTAGTCGAACGATACCGGCGAGGCCAGGCAACCCAACGCCGACAGCACGCCGGCGCCCAACGGAATGCGTACGTCACGAATGCCGAGCCGCCGCGCCACATCGCACACATGCGCCGGCGCCGCGCCGCCAAACGCCAGCAAGGTAAAATCGCGCAAATCGATGCCCTGCTCGGCGGCGTAGACCGAGGCGGCATTGGCCATGTTGTCGTTGACAACTTCGTAGATGCTGCGCGCGGCCGCGATGGTATCGATCGCGAGCGGCTCGGCGACGCCGGTGGCGACGGCGGCGGCGGCGCGTTCGGGATCAAGCCGCATGTTGCCGCCGAGGAAGTAGTCGGCATTGAGGTAACCCAGCAGCAGATCGGCGTCGGTAACGGTCGGCAAGGTGCCGCCGGTGCCGTAGCAGGCGGGTCCCGGATCGGCTGCCGCGCTATCCGGTCCGACCGCCAGCAGGCCCAGCGCATCGAGCTGGGCGATGCTGCCGCCGCCGGCCCCGATCTCGATCAGATCGACCGCCGGCGCCTTGAGTAGCAGCCCGCTGCCCTTCTGAAAGCGCCGCACGCGCGCCACCTCGAGTTCTCTGGTGCGCGTCGGCCGGCCGCCACTGATGAGCGAGATCTTGGCGGTGGTGCCGCCCATATCGAAGGCCACCACATTCGGCTTGCCCAGCCGGCGGGCAAAGTGGGCGGCGATCGAGACCCCGGCGGCGGGACCAGATTCCACCAGTCGCACCGGAAACTGCCGCGCCAGCTCCAGGCTCAAGGTGCCGCCACTGGAGCTCATCACGAAAAAGGCGGCGCGCGAACCCTGCCGCGCCAGCGCCTCGGACAGCTCGGCCAGATAGCCTGCCATCTTGGGTTGTAGGTAGGCGTTGGCCACCGTGGTCGAGACCCGGCCGTACTCGCCGATTTCCGGCAACACCTCTGAGGACAGCGAGATCGCCACCTCCGGCCACAGCGCATGGATGATCGTTGCGACAGCCTGTTCGTTGCCGGGATTGGCGTAGCTGTGCAGAAAGCAGACGGCGATTGCCTCGACCTGTTGCGATCTGAGCCGGCCGACCGTCTCGGCCACCTCGGCGGGCGCGACCGGCGTCTCGACGCGGCCGTCAAACCGCACCCGTTCCTTGATGCCAATGCGGCGCTCGCGCGGCACCAGCGGTTCGGGAAAGGTGATGAAGAGATCATATAGATCATAGCGCAGCTCGGTGCGGGTCTCGAGCACGTCACGAAAGCCAACAGTGGTGAATAGCGCCGTTGCGGCGCCCTTGCGCTCGATGATGGCATTGGTGGCCAAGGTGGTGCCGTGCACGATGGTCTTGACCTCGCCGTGTCCGGCCTTGGCCACGCCCAGCACCTGCGCCACCGCTGCCAGCACGCCCTGTTGCGGCTCGGCTGGGGTGGTGAGCACCTTGGCGGAATAGATGCTGCCGGCCCGCACGTCGATCAGGACGACGTCGGTAAAGGTGCCGCCGATGTCGACACCGATGGCAATGCTACGCTCGGGGTGCACGCTGGGATGCGCTCTTACGCGGAGGCTTCGCCGTGAGCGTGGCCGGCGCCAAGCTCGACCAGCTCGATCAGGACGTTGTTGGTCGATTGCGGATCGAGGAAGGCGATGCGCGAGTTGGCATGTCCGCGGCGCGGCTTGTCGTCGAGCAGCTTGACGTTTTTGCCCTTGAGTTCGAGCAACGCCGCGTCGATGTCCTCGACCTCAAGGCAGATATGGAACAAACCCTCGCCATGCTCTCGGATCCACTTGCCGGTCTCGGTATCGGCGCGATCCGTTTCAAGCAGCTCGATATAGGTAGCGCCGACGGGCAACATGGCGAGCTTGGTGGCGTACTGCGGCAGGTATTCCTCGTACTCGAAGGGCAACCCCAGCTTGTCCTCGAAAATCTCGCGCGCCTTGGCCAGGCTGTTGACCGCGATTGCCACGTGCTCGATGCGCTTGACCTTCATGGGGTGCTCCTCGACCGGTAATCAAAAAAGCGGCGGTTAGACGCTGCCACCGCAGCATGCTTACGAGCCGGCTCGGGCCGCGGGCGGGGGTTGCCGTTCACGTGGCCTCGGGCAGGGCTTTGAGCCAGACCTTGGTGTCGTGGAAGCCTGCACCACCGTTGGGCGGCACCGGATCATCGCCGATCAGCGTGTTGATGGCGCGCCCTTCCGGGAACGCTGTGGCCGGCCAGATCCCTTCCACAATCAAGGTCATCTCCTGTTGCCCGGCGTCGAGCCGCGCCGGCACCACAATCGAGCCGCGGGCATTGCCAATGCGCACCAGCGAGCCGGGCTTGACGCCGGCGCGGCGGGCGGCATTGGGATTGATGCGCACGCAGGGCCCGGCCTCCTTGGCGACCGAGGTCGGGGTCTCGGAGAACGTGCTGTTGAGGAAATGCCGCGCCGGGGGACACACCAGCTTAAAGGGGTGGTCCCTGTCGGGCCGCTCGTAGTTGCTCGACCAATCGGCAATCCTGGGCATTACGGCATGCGCCGGCCCCACCTTGCTCCAGTCCGGCTTGAAGTGGAACCGGCCGTCCGGCTGCGGGAAGCCGGTGAGGAAATGCGCAGTCTCGAACGGCAAGGCGCGATCGATCCAACCGAGCCTCGCCGCCTCGGAAAAGCTGCCCACGCCCGCGCCGGCGAGGGCGTGATCGAGGAGTTCGCGATCCGACAGGGCGAGGCTTGGATGCTCGACGCCGAGCCGGCGCGACAGTTCGCGCACGGTGTAGCTGTTGGGGCGGGCCTCGCCGCGCGGCTCGACCAATTTCGGCCCGAAGGTCAAATGCGTGTGGCCCAGGCCGTAGTAGATGTCGTCGTGCTCGACGAACATGGTGGCGGGCAGAACGATATCGGCGTGGTGCGCCGTGGCGGTCAGGAACTGCTCCTGTACCACCAGGAACAGGTCTTCGCGCAAGAGCCCCCGCAGCACCTTGTCGGTACTCGGTGCGACCGCGGCCGAGTTGGCGTTCTGCAGCAGCATGCCCTCGACCGGCGGGCCACCGGCGAGCGCCTCCGGCTCGCCGCACAGCACCGCACCGATCCGCGATTGGTCGAGAATTCTGACCGCGGGGTCGATGGCGTCGGCGGCATTGATCAGAGAGGTATCGAGCCGCCATTGCTGTTTGTCGAAGCTGAGGAAGAAGGCGCCGCCGCCGCGGTGGCGCCAGGCCCCGGTGATCGCCGGTAGGCAGGACACGGCATGCATGGCCGCGGCGCCATTGCGCGTGCGGGTAAAGCCGAAGCCAACCCGAATGAAGCTTTTGGCCGTGTTGCCGTAGAGGCGGGCAAAGGCGGTGATCGCCTCGGCCGTGAGCCCGGTGATGGGTGCCGCCCACTGAGGGGTGCGCGCTAGGATGTGCCGCTCGGTCTCGGCGTCGAAATCCGTGTAGCGGGCAAGGTAGGCGCGGTCCACCAGGTTTTCGCGGATCAGCACGTTCATGACCGCGAGCGCCAGGGCGCCATCGGATCCCGGATTGATGATCAGCGCCAGATCCGCCTGCTCGACGGTCGGGGTGTGGTAGACATCGACCACCACCAGGCGGCTGCCGCGCGTCTTGCGCGCACGGGCGACGTGGGTCATGACGTTGACCTGGGTGGAGACGGGATTGCCGCCCCAGATCACGATCAGGTCGGCCTCGACCATCTCGCGCGGATCCGGTCCTACCAGTTTGCCGACCCCCGCCAACCAGCCAGATTCCGCCGGCGTCACGCAGATGGTGGTGTGCTGGCGCGAGTAACGCATGGGATTGCGCAAGCGATCGAGGCCGTAGCGCTGCAAAACGCCCATGTTGCCGCCCGAATGATAGGGCCAGATCGCTGCCGCGCCGGAGCGCTGGGCGATGGCGCCGAAGCGTTCGGCGATTTCTGTGAGCGCCGCATCCCAGGACACACGCTGGAACTGCCCGCTGCCTTTGGGCCCGCACCGCCGCTGCGGGGTGAGCAGGCGCTGCGGGTGCTCGATGCGCTCGCGGTAGCGCGCCACTTTGGCGCACACCACACCCTCGGTATAGGAGTTGGCCTGCGCGCCGGTGATGCGGCCGATGCGGCCGTCGGCCAGCACGCCAACCTCAAGCGCGCAGGCGCTGGGACAGTCGTGCGGACAGGCTGAGAGGGCGGTCAAAAGCACGCGTTGTTGCATCGCACGTCCTTGAGGCCGTCGGGCGTTCGCCCGTTGCCAGCGCCAATCCTACGGGAAAAGCCGGCGCCGGGCATCGGCTTTCGCGGCGGTGGCGGCTGGCGCCGAGCGTTGCCCAAGACCTGCCGCAAGGGAGGTTTCACCACAGTTGGCTCGCCGGCGCCTCGCCCAGAATCTCGGCCAGCCGCCGGCGGGCGGCCGCGGTGGTGCCGGCCGGCAACCGGTCCGGGGCAAAGAACCCCTGCTCGCGAATTTCCCGATTGGGCGCCGGTACCTGGGGCTGCTGCCAGCTCTCCACCACGAACAGCGCGATGTGATCGCCGGGGAAGGCCACGAAATTGGCGTAGATGCCGAACAGGCGAGCGGGGCCATTGAGCCTGATGCCGGCCTCCTCACTGAGCTCGCGGGCGAGCGCGTCGGTGACCGATTCCCCCTTCTCCACGCCGCCGCCGGGGAAGTGCCAGCCCGGCTGATAGCCATGCCGCACCAGCAAGACCCGCCCGACCTCGTCAAACACCACCGCCTGCGCGCCCAACGTGAGCCCACGCCGCCAGCGCCAATAGCGCTGCAAAGTCCGGATCAGAACCACGTTGGCGACCATCGGCAACCGGCACCCGCCTTTTGCAGAGCCATTGTCTTCGACCGCGGCAGCTGATTTGGCAAGCCGCGAGGAAGCCGCTACCAATTGCCTTCAGCAATGCCCACGGCCCTCACCATCGCCCACGTATCGGATGTGCATCTCGGCCCGATCCGCGGCTTCACGCCGCGCTATTGGAACCTGAAGCGGCTGACGGGCTATTGGAACTGGCAACGCACGCGCCGGAACCTCTACCAGCGCAGCGTGCTCGACCGGCTCGTGGCCGACATGGCGGGGCAGCGACCGGACCACATCGTCGTCACCGGCGATCTCGCCAACATCGGCCTGCCGCAGGAGCTTGCGCACGCGCTTGGCTGGCTCGAGGGGTTGGGGCCCCCCGACCGCGTCACGGTCATTCCCGGCAATCACGACATCTATGCGCGGCTGCGCGCCGACCCGGGCACCCGGCGCTGGGCGCCCTACATGAGCTCCAACGCCGGCGGCACACCCTATCTCGCCGCAACGCCCTTTGGCTCGCCGCCGCCGTTCCCCTTCGTTCGGCGGCTCGATGGCCTGATCCTGATCGGCCTCAACTCGGCGGTGCCGACGCCGCCGTTGATCGCTTCCGGCCGCGCCGGTAGCGCGCAGCTGCTGCGGCTGGCGCAGGTGCTTGAGGGCGGGCATGCGGCCGGCCTCTTTCGACTTCTCCTCATCCACCATCCGCCGCTGCCGGGCCAGGCCGCGGCGACGCGCGGCCTTAAGGATGCAGCAGCCCTGCAGGCCCTACTCCATGACAAGGGCGCCGAGCTCGTGATCCACGGGCACAACCACCGCAACAGCCTGGTGTTGCAACCCACCCTGGCCGGCGCCTCGATCCCGATCGTGGGCGTGCCTTCCGCCTCGCTCGGCCGCCGCTATCGGCACGAGCCGCTGGCGCGCTACAATCTCTACCTGATCGCCGGGCCACCCTGGAGCATCACGCTGGTTGGCCGCGGCCTTGCCGATCCCGATGGCGCCATCGTCGAGATCGAGCGCCGGCAGCTCATGCCGACGGCAGCTGATCGCGACCCGCAACCGATCGCCACTCGCGACGCAAGCATGCGTGAGAAAAGCGCGCGGAGACAAGCCTGCGCGACGTAGGCCGCGCGGCATTACGTGTCGGAGACATGAAGCGTCCGTGACGTAAGCGTCCCTGACATAAGCATCCCAGACATAGGCACGCAGACATAAGCACCCAGGCATAAGCACCCAGGCATAAGCACCAGACATAAGCAAAGGTCATGCCTGACCTGAGAAATACTCGGGCCAGATGCAGGGGATTTGTCTTCCTTGACCCGGGACCCCCCTGTAGGGTGCGCCGCCCAGCAGCCGTGGGGACACGAACGATAATGCAAAAACACCTCGCACCAGAAGCGACCGCCGGCACCCGCCCGTTGTGGGTGGTGATCCTGTCGGCGGGCCTCATTTGCGGCATTGCCATGGGGCTGCGCCAGGTGATGGGACTCTACCTGCCGCCAATGACGACCGAGCTCGGCATCGGCCGCGAACCATTCTCCACCGCCATGGCGGTGGCCAACCTCACCTGGGGCTTGGGTGCGGTGCTGGCCGGCATGGTGGCGGACCGCTATGGCGCCGGCCGTGTCGTGGTCTCAGGTGTGTTGGCGACCATGGCCGGCATGTACGTGATGTATGCCGCCCGCAGCGGCCTCGACTTGCTGTTCAGTGGCGTTCTGCTCGGCATTGGTGTCAGCGGTACCGGCATTACCTCGCTGGTCGGTGCCGTCGGCCGGGCAGCACCGCCCGACAAGCGCACCAGCGCCATCGCCAGCCTGGGCATGGCCGGCGGCATCGGCGGTTTCGTGGCCTTTCCCTATACCCATCTGTTGATGGATGTCGCCGGCTGGCAGCTCAGCCTGTTGCTGTTGATGATCACCACCAGCATCATGCTGCCGCTGGCTTGGCCGCTGAGCGGCAAACCGGTCGGCCCCGGCACCCTGGTTGACGCCCAGAGCTTGGGCGGCGCGGTCAAGGAGGCCTTCACCCACCCAAGCTATCTGCTGCTGGTGGCAGGCTTTTTTGTGTGCGGCTTTCACGTCGCCTTTTATGGCGTACACCTGCCCGCGTTCGTCGCCGACAAGGGCCTCGACGGCAGCGTCGCCGTGATCGCCTTAACCATGGTCGGCCTCGGCAATCTCATCGGCACCTACATTGCCGGCCAGTCCGTGCGCTTCATCGAAAAGCGGCGCGGCTTGAGCCTTATCTATTTCGGCCGCTGCTTTATCTTTCTCGGCCTGCTGTTCTTGCCCATTACCCCGCTGACGGTGATCGTGCTCAGCACCTTGCTCGGGCTGTTCTGGCTGTCGACGGTGCCGCTGACCTCGAGTTTGGTGGCAACGTTTTTCGGCACGCGCTGGATGTCGATGCTGTTCGGCGTCGTCTTCCTGTCGCACCAGGTTGGCTCATTCGCCGGCCTGTGGCTGGCGGGTACCCTTTACGATCTCACCAACTCCTACGATATGATGTGGTGGATTTCGATTGCGCTGGGGCTGTTCGCGGCCGCCGTGCACTGGCCGATCGAGGAGCGTCCGGTGCCCCGGCTGACGGCGCCGGCAATGGCGAGCTAACAGCCCGAGGCCGTGCCGCGGCTGCCGCGATGGCGGCAGCCACCGGGTCAAGGAGTATGGAGCGCACAGGCAGATTGATGGCCCAGCCGAGCCATACCGGCGATGGAGCGCCGATGCGCGCACCGGGCGTTGCCCGGATGCCCGGCACCTTGCGCGGCCTGCTGCTGGCGCTGCTCGGCGCCCTCCTCGCCGGTGCCGGCTACTTGATCGCTGTGCGGGGTGAGGCGCTGATCCTCGATCTGAGCGCCGTGTCCCAGCGCATCTTCTGCTTTTGAGCGGGGTCTTGCGAGCATGCGCCAACCCGCCCCGCTGTCAGCGACCTCGCGAGCGCCAGGCGGGACCGCGCCGGGGTGGGGATGGCTGGCCCGCGCCAAAAAAGTCGTGCTGCTGATGCTCGGCGTCGTGCTCGCATCGACCTTGAGCGCGATGGCACAGGACCTCAAGACCTATAGCAAAAAGGGTAGCTACGAGGACGTGAAGTTCGAACTCAACGATGCCGTCATCAGGCGCGGTCTCGCCATCGACTACACCGGACACATCAATCAGATGCTGGAACGCACCGGTGCCGATGTCGGTTCGACCAAGCGCGTCTATGCCAACGCCGAGTTCTTCCTGTTCTGCTCGGCCAAACTGTCGCGCGCCATGATCGAGGCCGATCCGGCCAATGTCGGCTATTGCCCGTACGTGGTGTTTATCTACGAAGCCGCTGACACGCCCGGCGAAATTGTCATCGGCTACCGGCGACCGACCGCCGCTGGCAACGACGCCTCGCGCAAGGCCCTGGCCGCCATCGACGCCCTGCTCGACGGCATCGTCAAGGACGCGGTGAAGTAGCCGGCCGAGAAGCGTTGCCGTTGCGCCATCGCGCAAGCGCAAAGTATCCTCCGTTCACGTTAGCAATTGACAGTCTGGTTCGGTGTTGCTTCGATCCGGCCGCGTGACGGTCTCGCTGCGGTCCCGGTTGGGCCGCAACGGTGAAAAGGGAACGCGGTGCGAGTTCGAGGAGCTCAAATCCGCGGCTGCCCCCGCAACTGTAGGCGGCGAGCGTCGCTTCCGAGTGCCACTGCCGAGCCAACCGGCGGGAAGGCGGGAGCGAGGCGTCTGGAGCCGCAAGCCAGGAGACCTGCCGGCACGAGTCGCCCATCATCAGCGCGGGGCGCGCTGGTGAACGGATCACCGTAGTGGCGACGACTCTGTAATCGAGTTGAGGGTCGTGCCGGTGTTGTGCGTGAAGGGCCAATCGTCTTCAATGATCTAGCGCCGCTCGCTGAGCGCGTGGTGCATGTTGTTTTGTTGCGGTGGTTTTGGATCGACCAGCTGACGCGCCTCTCGACTCTCCCATTGGAGAGCCGTCATGCGCTTATCGCCAATCTTGAGGTTTGCCAGCCTCGCAACCGCCACCTCATGCCTTCAACTCCTGTCGAGCCCGGTCTCGGCTCAGCAGTCTCAGCCGCTGCCGGGGATCACGGTACAGGGCGCCACACTCGACAGCGGGCGCGTGCAGCAGCCGCCGCCAGCTGCGCCCCCGGCGCCGTCGGCTGCGGCGAGCGGCAGTACCGAGAACGCCGCCGAGCCCACCGTCCTCGGCGTGCCGATCGAAACCATTGGCAACGCCGTGACGGTGATCACCGGCGAGGACTTGCGCCGCCAGCAGGTGCGCAATGCCGCCGATGCGCTGCGTAGCCTGCCCGGCGTCGCCGTCAACCGCCAGGGCGGCGCTGGCAGCATCACCCAGGTGCGCATTCGCGGCGCCGAAGCCAATCACACCTTGGTCTTGATCGACGGCATCGAAGCCAACAACACGGCCGACGGCGAATTCGACTTCTCCAACCTGTCGGCGGAGGACATCGAGCGGATCGAGGTCATCCGTGGCCCGATGAGCAGCCTGCATGGCTCCAATGCTGTCGGTGGTGTCATCAACATCATCACCCGTCGTGGCGGTGGGCCGATGACGGTCAGCGTGCGCACCGAGGCCGGATCGTTTGCCAGCAACGATGTTGCCGTGCGCTTGTCGGGCGGCAGCGACCGCGGCAATCTGTCGATCGCCTACGAGCATCGCCGCACCGACGGCTTCAACATTGCCCCGGTCGGCAACGAAAAGGACGGCTCCGAGCTCAACACCTTGTCGTTGCGCGCCGGCGTCAAGCTGATGGAGAACATGGCCCTCGACGTCAGCCTGCGTAACATGGAAAAGCGCGCCGATCGCGACGGCTTTGGCGATTTTTCGGCGCCGGTGAACTCGCTTGCCCAGGCCTTCGATGACCGCTCGACGCTCGCCAACCACGTGTTCCTGGCCGGCGCCAACCTCAAATGGGATACGTTCGGCGGCGCCCTTTCGCACGAGTTCCGCGCCAACTACAACGGCACCACCACCCAGGACAGCGATCGCACCTTCTTTTCCGAAAGCAAGAACATCAGCACCACCGATACCTTTGCCTATCTCAGCACCTATCGCCTCGACACGCCGGCGATCTGGGGCAAGCACAGCCTATCGGGGTTGGTGGAACGGCAGGACGAGCAATTTACGCCCGAGGGCAGCTTTGCCGACGGTCGCACGCGCGATCGCGGCCGCCTGTCGTTTGCCGGCGAATGGCGCGGCGGCTTTGCCGAGCGCCTGTTTCTGACCGCCGGCATTCGCCACGACGACAACCAGGAGTTCCGCGATATCACGACCTGGCGCGTCGCCGCCTCGCTGCCGCTGACCGAACTCGGCCTCAGGCCGCATGCCAGCGTCGGCACGGCGGTGAAACTGCCGACCATGTTCGAGCAGTTCGGTACCGACCAGTTCTTTACCCCCAATCCGGATTTGAAACCGGAGCAGAGCTTCGGCTGGGATGCGGGTATCGAGTTCACGCTTCCGGGCGGTCGGGCAACCCTCGATGTCACCTACTTCAACACCGATTTGACCGACAAGATCGATGGCTTCGTGAACATAGCCAATACCCCGTTGTTCACCGCCCGCAATATCATCGGTACCAGCACCCGCCAAGGCGTCGAGATTGCCACCCGCGTCAAGCTGGCGAGCAACCTGAGCTGGGGCGCTGCCTACACCTACACCGATGCCCGCGATCCGAACGGCGAGGAGGAAGTGCGCCGGCCGCCGCACTCGGCCCGCACCGATCTCAACTACACATTTGCCGGCGGCCGCGGCAACGCAAACCTTGCCGTCATCTATAATGGCAGCACGCAGGATATTGCCTTCCTGATACCAAGCTTCAGTCAGCTCCGCGTCGGGCTCGATCCCTATTGGCTCGTCAATGCCGCCGCCTCCTACCAGCTGCAGCCGGGCGTCGAACTCTTCGCGCGCGTGGAGAATGTGCTCGATCAGCGCTATCAAGAGGCGTTCGGCTTCGACGCGGCGCCGATCGCGGCAATTGCCGGGGTCAAGTTGACGCTCGGAGGACCGGATGGGCTTGGCGGCAGTTGGGCCAAATAGCGGCCCAGGTAGAGAAGAGCGACAACCGGCGTGGCAGCAGGCATCGAGACAGCCGTGGCAAGGCTGGCCAGCACGGTCGTGCTTTGGCTGGCTGCGATGATGGCACCGGCGAGCGCGGAGGTGCCGCGGCGCATCGTGTCGCTCGACTTGTGCACCGATCAACTGCTGATCGAGCTGGCGCCGCCCGAGCGCATTGCCGCGGTCACCCACCTTGCCGCCGATGCGTCCGTCTCCGCCATTCCGGACCGGGCCAGGGGTATCCACGTCACCCACGGCGCGGCCGAAGACGTCCTCGGCCTGGACCCCGACCTGGTGCTGGCGGGGCCGTTCGGCGTCTCGCCAACGGTCGACCTGTTGCGCCGGCTCAAGCGCAACGTAGTGGTGGTGCCGCTGGCGCAGGATCTCGACGGCGTGCGGCTGTCGATCCGCACCGTCGCCACCGCCATCGGCGAGGCGGCGCGCGGCGCGGCCATGATCGAGGCCTTCGATCGACGCCTCGCCTCGCTCACCCGCCCTCGCCACGGTCCCCCGCCAACGGCCGTCATCTACCAAGTGGGCGGCGTCACCTCGCGACCCGGCAGTCTCGCCGATGCCGCGCTCTCCGCCGCTGGCTTCCACAACCGGGCCGGCGACTATCGATTGAGCCGCAGCGGCCAGATACCGCTGGAGTTGTTGGTTGCAGCGCCCCCCGACCTCATCGTGCTTGCCAGCGCCGCCAACGCCTACCGCACCGCCGCCGCCGACAACCTTCGCCATCCGGTGCTCAACCAACTGCGCGCTGGGCACGAGTTCCTCGAGCTACGGTGGCAACTGTGGTTGTGCGGCACGCCACACATCGCCGACGCCATCGATCAGCTGGTCGCCGCCCGTCAGCGCTTGCAGGCGGCGCGTCCATGAGCGGCCGCGGCGGCGGCACACCGTGGCACCTATTCGCCCTGCTGGCGGCCGCGGCGGGCCTCGCCTTTGCCCTGTCGCTGGCGATCGGCGCCTCGGGCTTTGGCTTTAAACCAGCGGGGGACGCCGGCGCGCTGATCTTCTGGGAAATTCGCCTGCCGCGCGCCGTCCTCGGCACCCTGGTCGGTGCCACCCTGGGCCTGTCGGGCGCAGCGCTGCAAGGCTATTTGCGCAACCCGCTGGCGGAACCGAGCCTGATCGGGGTCTCGGGCGGGGCGGCACTCGGCGCGGTGCTCGCCATCCATCTCGGGCTGTCGCAAGTGCTGCCGCTGGCACTGCCGGTGGGTGGGCTGTTGGGCGCCGCGGCGGCGCTGATCGCCGTGGCGGCACTGGCCGGGCTGCGCGGCGGACCGATCACGCTCATTCTGGCCGGCCTTGCCGTGTCCGCCACCACAACCGCTGCCATCTCGCTGGCGCTCAACCTGTCGCCCAATCCGTTCGCCGCCATCGAAATGGTGTACTGGATGATGGGCTCGCTCGCCGACCGCAGCCTGACGCAGGTGTGGCTCGGCGCGCCGCTGATGCTCGCCGGCATCGGCGTCCTCTTGCTGCTCGGCCGCGCGCTCGACGCCTTGAGCCTCGGCGAGGATGCCGCCGTCAGTCTCGGCATCGATGCCAAACGCACGCGGCTTGCCCTGATCGCCGGCATCGCGCTCAGCGTCGGCGCCGCCACCGCGATCACCGGTGTGATCGGCTTCGTCGGCCTGTTGGTGCCGCATGCCTTGCGGCCCTGGCTCGGTCACCGGCCCGGCCTGCTGCTGCCGGCGAGCCTGTTGGGCGGCGCCATCCTGGTCACCGCCGCCGATATCGCGCTGCGCCTGCTCGAGCCCTGGGCCGACGTGCGCATCGGCGTCTTCACCGCGCTATTCGGCGCACCCTTCTTTCTGTGGCTGGTGCTCAAGACCCGCAGCGAGCTGGCGCCATGAGGCTCGAGGCCAGCGGCATCAAGGTGTGGCTCAAGCGGCGCGCGGTGCTGAACGGTCTCGACCTTGCGGCCGACCGCGGCCAGCTTACCGCCGTGATCGGCGCCAACGGTGCCGGCAAGACCACGCTGCTCAGGGTGCTGGCCGGGCTGCTGCCGGCGGCCGCTGGCGAGGGCAGGCTCGACGGACGCGCGCTCGCCGCCTGGCCGCGGCCGCAGCTGGCGCGCACGCTCGCCTACCTGCCGCAGGAGCGCACCATCCACTGGGCGCTGTCGGCGCGCAGTGTCGTGGCGCTTGGCCGCTTGCCGCACCGCGCGCTCGGACAAGGCGAGAGCGCGGCCGATCGCGCCGCCATCGCCCGCGCGATCACCACCATGGACATTGGCCACCTGGCCGAGCGTCCGGTATCGGACATGTCCGGCGGCGAAAAGGCCCGGGTGCTGATGGCCCGGGCCTTGGCGCAGGAGCCGCGGGTGCTGATCGCCGACGAGCCCGCCGCCGGCCTCGATCCCGCGCATCAACTGGCGCTGTTCCGTCATTTTGTGACGTTTGCGACCAGCGGCCGCACCGTGCTGGTGGCGCTGCACGACCTGTCGCTCGCCGCGCGCTTTTGCCACAAGATCGTGCTCGTGCACGCCGGCCGCGCGCTGGCCGCGGGACCACCAGAAGAGGTGCTGACGCCTCCGCAGCTGGCCGCCGCCTACGGTATTGCCGCCGAGTATCGTACAATTGATGGCCTGCCGGTTGTGCTGCCCTTCGACGTGCTGCCATGATACCTGGCGGGGCGTGTTCTAGGGGGCTCAAGCATTGGGCTTGCGGTGGCGACGGCAGCGGCGCATCAATCTGGCGCTCGAAGGTGGCGGGGCGCACGGTGCCTTCACCTGGGGCGTACTTGACCGCCTGATCGAGGAGGCAGACCTCGACATCGGCTGGATCAGCGGCACCAGCGCCGGCGCGGTCAATGCCGTGGCGCTGGCGGCGGGTCTGATCGATGGCGTCGCCGGCGCGCGCGCCAAGCTGCGCGCCGTTTGGGAAGCCGTCGCCAGGGCGGGCGTTCCGGATCTGATGCGGCTCAACCCATGGCTCGCCGGGCTGTCGCGTTCGCAGACCTTGGCGCAGGTCGCCTCGCTGTTCTCACCCTACGACTTCAACCCCCTGGGCTTTGATCCCCTGCGCAAGGTGCTCGAGGCGCATATCGATTTCAGCTTGCTGCGGACCCAGCCGGGCCCCGAATTGCTGATCGCCGCCACCGACGTCGCTACCGGCCGGCCGCGGCTGTTTCGCCGCCGCGAGCTGAGCGTTGCTTCGGTCCTCGCCTCCGCCTGCCTACCGACCCTGCATCACGCCGTCGCCGTCGATGGTCGCGCCTATTGGGACGGCGGCTTTAGCGCCAATCCCGACCTCATCACCTTGGCCCGCGACAGCCCGGTTGCCGATACCTTGATCGTCAAGCTCAATCCGTTGAGCGTCGACAGCCTCCCGACCAGCGCCCGCGAGATCACCGCCCGCATCAATCACATCACCTTCAGCCAGCCGATGCTGCGCGACGTGGAGCTGATCGAGAGCCTGCGCAAGTCCTCGCGCGGCTGGGCGCCGCTGTCGCGCGCCGGCCGCCGCCTCGTCCGCCACCGCTTCCATCTGATCGAAGCCGGCCGCATCACCAGTACGCTGTCGCCGGAAAGCAAGGCCAAGCCCGATCTCGAACTCCTCTTCCACCTGTGCGCCGCCGGGCGCGCCGAGACGGAAAAGTGGCTCGCCCGTCGCGGCCAGGCGATCGGCCGCCACGCCAGCGTCGACCTGGCAGCGCATTTCCTGGGCGAGCGGCCGGCGGGCGCGGCGCCGGCACGGCCGGCCGGCGCTAGCGGCGAGGCCGCCGCCTGACAGGCTGCGCGCGCGGCTTGACCCTCGGCCAAAGCTCGGCCCACCATGCGGGGGGTGAAACCCGCGTGCCCAGCGCGAGCCGCGGCACGCCAAATGGCATGGGATCAGCAATGGCCGACCGTCTCAAGGGCAAACTTGCGTTTTTGACCGCCGCCGCCGCCGGCATCGGCCGTGCCACCGCCATCGCCTTTGCCCGCGAAGGCGCGCGCGTCATCGCCAGCGACGTCAACCCGGCGGGTCTCGCCGGCTTGCGCGAGGCTGGGGTCGCCGAGGTGATCGCGCTCGATGCGCGCGATAGCGCCGCCATCGCCGCCGAGGCGAAGCGGCTCGGGGCCGTCGATGTGCTGTTCAATGCGGCCGGGTTCGTGCACCACGGCTCGGTGCTCGATGCCACCGACCACGACTGGGACTTTGCCTTCGATCTCAATGTCAAATCCATGCACCGCACGATCAAGGCGTTTCTGCCGGGCATGCTGAGCCAAGGCAAAGGTTCGATCATCAACATCGCCTCCACCGTCGGCGCCGCCAAGGCGGCCCCCAACCGTTACATCTACGGCGCCAGCAAGGCGGCCGTGGTCGGCCTCACCAAGGCGGTGGCCATCGACTTCATCGGCAAGGGCATCCGCTGCAACTGCATCTGCCCCGGCACCATCCAGACGCCGTCGCTCGACGACCGCATCCGCGCCTTGGGCCGCGACGTCGGTGGCGAGGAGGCGGCGCGCGCGATGTTCATCGCCCGTCAGCCAATGGGGCGGCTCGGTACGCCCGAGGAGATCGCCTACGCCGCCGTCTATCTCGCCGCCGACGAGTCGGCCTATATGACGGGCGCATCGATCATTCCCGACGGTGGGTTCACATTGTGAGGCTTGCCATGCCGCGCTTCGCCGCCAACCTCAATTTCCTGTTTACCGAGCTCACGTTTCTCGACCGTTTCGAGGCCGCCGCCAAGGCCGGCTTCAAGGCCGTGGAATCGACCGACCTCTATGCCGCCCCGGCCGCGGACATTGCCGCTCGCTTAACCGGCAATGGCCTGACCTTGGCGCTGTTCAATGCCCCGACCGGCGACCCCAGCAAGTCCGAACGCGGACTGGCGGCGCTGCCGGGGCGCGAGGCCGAGTTCGCCGAGCGGTTCGCGACCGCGTTGCGCTATGCCGAGGCCACCGGTGGCCGCCGTATCCACGTCATGCCGGGGCTGGTGCAGCACGGGGCACGGCGCGAGGTCTACATTGCCAACCTGAAGAAGGCGGCGCGGCTCGCCGCCGCCGCCGGCGCCGAGATCCTGATCGAGCCCATCAATCGCCGCGACATTCCCGGCTTCTTCCTCAACAAGACCTCGGAGGCACGCGCCATCATCCATGAGGTGGCCGAGCCCAACCTCGGCCTGCAATTCGATCTCTACCATCGCCAGGTCGAGGAGGGCGACGTGGCGACGGCGATCGACGAGTATAGGGCGCTGACGCGGCACTATCAGATCGCAAGCCCGCCCGACCGCGGCGAGCCGGACGCCGGCGAAATGAACTACCGCTGGCTGTTTGCCAAGATCGATGCCAGCCCGTTTGCGGGCTACGTCGGCTGCGAGTACCGGCCACGCAACGGCACCTTGGCGGGGCTTGGCTGGGCCGCCGCCTGCGGCGTGACACTCGGCTAGGAAGGACGGGCCATGAACATTCTGATCATCGGTGCCGCCGGCATGATCGGACGCAAGCTCGCCTGCCGCCTGGCAGGCGACGGCGAGCTGTCCGGCACGGCGATTGGGCGCCTGACGCTCTACGACGTGGTGGCTGCCACCGCGCCGCCAGCGGCGAAGGTGCCGGTCGAGGTCCTGACCGGCGATCTGCCCGACCCCAGCGAGGCGCCACGGCTGCTGGCGAGCCGGCCAGACGTCATCTTCCACCTGGCCGCCATCGTCTCGGGCGAAGCCGAGCGCGAATTCGACAAGGGCTACCGCATCAACCTCGATGGCACGCGGCTGCTGCTCGAGGCGATCCGCGCCGCCGGCCACAAGCCGCGGCTTGTATTCACGAGCTCGATCGCCGTGTTCGGCGCGCCGTTCCCGGAAGCCATCGGCGATGAATTCTTCAATACGCCGCTGACCTCCTACGGCACGCAAAAGACGATTTGCGAACTGTTGATTTCCGACTACACGCGCAAGGGCTTGGTGGAGGGGATTTCGATCCGCCTGCCCACCATTTGCGTCCGGCCGGGTCAGCCCAATCTGGCCGCCTCCGGCTTTTTTTCCAACATCATGCGCGAGCCGCTGGCCGGCCAGGAGGCGGTGCTGCCGGTGTCGGAGAGCGTCAGGCACTGGCACGCCTCGCCGCGCGCCGCGGTGGGCTTCTTGCGCCACGCCGCCAGCCTCGACTTGGGTGAGGTCGGCCCGCGCCGGGCGCTGACCATGCCCGGCGTGTCGGTGACGGTGGGTGAACAGATTGCCGCCTTGGCGAAGGTGGCGGGGCCCAAGGTGACGGCGCGCATCCGCCGTGAGCCCGACCCCTTCATCGAAGCGGTGGTGGCGGGCTGGCCGCGCAATTTCGCCCCCCAGCGCGCCACCGCGCTGGGCTTCAAGGCCGATGCCTCGTTTGAGGACATCATCCGCATCCATATCGAGGATGAGCTTGGTGGCCGCATCGCCTGACGGGCGCCCTCCCCGGCACCCCTGTGACCGCCCAGCTACAGGCCGGCCGTGATCGGCCGGCGCCGCCGCGAAGCGATCGCGATTGCGACACGATCGGGCTATAGCCTCAGCATGCGACGCGCCGCCCGGTCCGGGCGGTCGGCGATCGGGACCGGCGTTTGGCTGCGGCAAGCGTGACGGAGGTCAGCGCCGCAACAGCCGCGCCGTTGAGGCCACTGGGGAGACAATCGGAAATGTCGAGGCCCATCGCCGTTATCCTCATGGCGACCGCGCTCGCCTGGCCGGCGGTCGGCGCGGCGCAGGATCGGCCGCGGCAGCCCCCGGGCACCGGCATGGTGGTCGCCGAAAGCTTCCATGGCCATGGCAGCGTCAGCGCGCCGGTGCGCCGCAACAGCAAGGGCCGGCTGGAGGTCGGACTGCCCGGCGGCACCTGGTATGAGTGCGCCTTCAGCTGCAGCGATACCTTGCGCCGGCAAACCGTCGACTTCTGGGAAAACCATGCCGGTCGGCCCCGCGATACCGGTGACGGCGTTGGCTATCTGCGCTTCCGCTTCTAATCAATCTCCCAGGGTAAGGTTTGCCTTGCGCAGCTCATAGAGCATGAGCGCGGTGGCGACCGCCAGGTTGAGGCTATCGAGCCGGCCCGCCATCGGGATCTTGACGAGGCGCGAACAGGCCCGCGACAACTCCGACGACAGCCCCGGTCCCTCGCTGCCCATCAGCAAGATCAGCGGGGCGCGATAAACCGCTCGCCGAAAATCGAGCCGCGCCTCGAGATGGGTGCCGACCACGTCGCCCGGCCAATGCGCGCGCCAGGCCACAAACGGCTCGCGCTCCATGCGGGTAATGGCGACATTGAAGATCGAGCCCATGCTGGCGCGCACGGCTTCGCGCGAATAGGGGTCGCAGCCCTGGCCGATGATGATGAGGCCACTGCCGCCGACGGCATCGAGCGAGCGCATGATGCTGCCGAGGTTGCCGGGATCGCGCGGCGCTTCCAGCGCCAGCCATAGCGCGTCGCCGGCGAGGTCCGCGGTCGCGGGCGGGTTTTGCCAACGCTGCGCGAACACCGCCAGCAGGGTCTGCGGATTGTCTTTGCCGGCAAGCTTGGCGAGCACGGCCTCGGACACCTCAAGGCATTCCGCGCCGGCGCGTTGGGCCGCGCCGACCAGCTCGGCCACCGCCGGCGTGCGCGTGCTGCCCGCCAGAAACACCAGCATGGTCGGCTGCCAGCCGGCCGCCCGCGCCGTGATCGCCAGCGCCGCACCTTCGGCCACGAACAGACCGGTTTCGCGCCGCGCCTTGCGCATGGCGAGGGCGCGGATCAGTTTCACCCGCTCGTTGCTGAGGCTGGTGATGGCGCGCGTCTCTCCGCGCCGGCCTTCAGGACCCCGCATCGCTCGTCCAACGGCTGAAATTCGCGGCCGGCAGCAGCCGCCCGCCGGCCGCCTCGATGACGGCGAGTTCGCCGCTCACCAGGCTGCCGCCGCGCCCAATGAGGCATTCGCGCAAAAGCCCGTCGGTGGCCAGCGCCGAGGCCCGGATGGCGTAGGTTGTGAGCACCAGCGAGGCCGCGTCCGGCGCCAGCAGGCCGGCGCAATCGCGCACCAGCGCCGGCAGGTCTTGGAACACCTCCCAAACCTCCCCGGCCGGTCCACGCCCGAACTTGGGCGGATCAATCAACAGCGCATGGTAGGTCTTGCCGCGCCGCACCTCACGGGCCACGAACTTGCGGGCGTCATCAAGGATCCAGCGGATGGCGCTGCCCTCCAGTCCCGCCTGCACCTGGTTCGCCTTCGCCCAGCCGATGGCGCGCTTGGAGGCATCGACGTGCGTGACCAAGGCGCCGGCGCTGGCCGCAATCAGCGAGGCAACGCCGGTATAGGCGAAGAGATTGAGCACCCGCACCGGCCGTTCCTTGACCTTGTTGAGCTCGGCCAGCGTCCATTGCCACAGCGGCACTTGCTCGGGAAAGATGCCGAGATGGCGGAAGTTGGTCAGGCGGCAGAGCGTGCTGACGCCCATGACCTCAATGGGCCAGCTCGACGGCAGCACGCCGCGCAGCTTCCAGCGGCCAAGGTCGCCCTCCTCCTGCTGGCCGGCGCTGAAGGTGGCATCGGCGCGCTGCCAGGCACCGGAGTTACCGGCCGGCTGCCACATCGCCTGTGGTTCCGGCCGATCGACGGTGACGGCGCCGAAGCGCTCGAGCTTGCGG
>DATFXD010000045.1:0-3541 GCA_035258605.1 Hyphomicrobiaceae bacterium
ATCGCGAAGCTCTGTCCCGCCGCGGTCGTGAAATCAAGGTCACCGGCGGCGACCCCCGCAAAGCCATTGCCGCTGGCATCCTGGATGGTCCCGCTGGCGATGGTCACGTGGTAGGTGCTATCGGCGGCGAGATCGAGGGATGGATTGATCGTCACCGTGGCACCGCTCGCCGTCACGGTGCCGTCGGGATCATCGACCCCGCCGATTGTGATCGTGCGGGTGTCGCCCGCCCCATTGCTGATCACGATGTCGCCAGCGCCAAGCTGCACGTTCTCGTTGAAGGTGAGAACAATGTCGCTCGCCGTCGAGACGTTGATCGCCTCATCGGCCGGCGCGGTGGTGACGAGGGCGGGCGGTGTGACATCGCCGCCCGACGGATTGCTCGAAACAACGATGTCGTCGATACTGACCCACTCGTCGTTGCCCACCGCATTGGTCGTCATGATGCGGATCTGAAGCAGGGCCTGATTATTGGCGTCGGGCGGCAAAATCACATCGACGGGGGTGACGAGGGTGGCAAGCGACGGCCCGGTGGTGGCATCCGACAGGTAGCCACCGGGAACATTGATCCAGGCGCCGGTCTCGCCGAGCCGGTACTGCACGTTGAGCTGCTGCATCGCGTTATCAGCGGTCGCGTCGATGTCGCGGGCGTTGAACTGGAGACGGATGTCCTGACGCCCCGCCGCGTCGAGATAAAGAACGAGATAGGGCGCATCGGCAGTACCCGAGCCCTGCAGGGCGATCGTCCCGTTGGCGATGCCGTCGAACTCGGCAACGCCGCCGTTGGTGATCGCAGTGTTACTCTGGTTGGCGATGACATCGAGGTCGTTTGCAACCGCCGAGTCGGTCGTCAAGGTCCGAGGATCAGTGCCGGTCGCGGTGGTGATATCCTGGCCGAGAAACGCCTCGATGCTCGGCACGCCGCTCCAATCGTCATTGACTGTGATCAGTCCCGGGTTGCTCCAATCCTGAGTAAAAGAACCGCTCGCGAGATTGAAATAGACCTTCGACATTGGCGATCAAACCTCCTGCAATACGGGATGGCCGCGGCAGGTCCGACGTGTGGTGTCGCCGCGGAGCTTGGCGAACGGCGCGGAACTCTGAGAGTCGCACCGGGCACGCCTACCTTCGCGAGGCCGCGTCTCAGGCGTGTGACGCTTCGTTTGCGATCAGGTGACGCTTTGCCAAGGCGCGCGGCATCACGCGCGTAAGGCGCAGTTCGGCATGACGATTTGCGGCAGCGCTGAGCCGCGCTCAGTTCCCGAACCGCGCCGGATCTTGTGGGTAACTGGTCGCGAGTTGTGCTCGAGGCGCGCTGACGCGCCCCAATGCGCCAGCGAAGGCAAGGAAACGCCTGCGAACGCGAGGAGGCAGGGCTTGAACGGCGCGCATGCTGCGATCGATAGCCATGCGATCTTGAGCAGGGCAAAAGTAGAACCGGACGTCATCGCGTCGGTTTATCGTTGCTGTTCGCAGGCCCGCAAAACCCACAGCAAACCGCCGACCCTTCACACCCCGCCGCGCCGGGATCCACTCCTGTCTTGTTGGCCGTGGCTAGGTCGCGCTGATCCGCGTCGGCATCCTTCACACATTGAGCTTTCCCGACCGGATGCTCATGCACGCCATTGATAGACGCGGCCTGTAGCCAACTTTTGGATCGTCCTTGTTTCCAATTCGTCAGGCAGTGCCACGGCGTTAGCCTGAGCGGACGGAATAGTCGGGGGCGCACACGGTCTGTCCCTGCGACAGTCGTTCGACGGCAACCGGTACGCCGTAAACCTGGCGCAGCCGCTCCGGGGTCAATACCTCTTGCGGCCGCCCCTGCTTGACGAGGCGGCCGCGGTCCAGCAGAGCGACGCGATCGCTAATGCTGAAGGCGTGGTCGGGATCGTGCGTCGACAGCAGAACGGCAAGGCCCTGGGCAGCCAGCCGCTTCACTTCTGAGAGCACCACTACTTGGTTACCGAAATCGAGGCTCGCCGTCGGTTCGTCCATGACAATGGCCGGCGCATCCTGCGCCAGCGCCCGGGCGATGAGCGCGAGTTGGCGCTGGCCGCCGCTGATGCGGGTATATTCGGTATCTGCAAGCTCGGCGATGCCGAGCTTGGCCAACGCAGCAACCGCCCGCTGCCGATCCTGCTCAGAGGGCGCGGCAAACAGGCCGACGTGCGCCGTGCGCCCCATGACCACCATGTCGACGACCCGGAACGGAAAATGCGCCGCATGCGCCTGCGGAACGTAGCCGACACGGCGCGCGATCTCGAGGCGCGTGAGCCGCTGCATCGCCACTCCATCGACAAGCACTTCGCCCGCTTGCGCCGGCAGCAGCCCCAGCATGGTCTTGAACAGGGTGGTCTTCCCTGAACCATTGGGTCCCAGCAGACACACAATCTCGCCACCGCCAATCTGAAGGTCGACGTCGCTGCCGACGCGCCTGGCGCCATAGCCAAACCCCAATCTGTGGGCGGCGAGCACGGGCACGCTCATGACCAGCCGTCCCGTCCGCGCGCCAGCAACCACAAGAAGAAGGGCGCGCCGATGAAGGCCGTCAGAATGCCAATGGGTACCTCGATGCGCGCCATCGTGCGCGCCAAGGTATCCACCAATAAGAGGTAGCTGCCGCCGAGCAGCATGGCCGTCGGCAGCAGCCGGTCGAAGCTGGGGCCGACCAGCATGCGGGCGATATGGGGGATGACAAGTCCCAGCCAGCCGATCACGCCGGAGATCGCCACCACACTGGCGGTCATCAAGGTGGCGGCCGCGATCACGATCAGCCGTAGCGGACCCGCCTCAACGCCCAGCGCCTTTGCCTCCTCGTCACCAAGCGACAGCACATTGATGCGCCAGCGCAGCAGGACCAGCGGGATCAATGCCACGGCCACCAGAGGTATTGCGGCCCATACCTCGCCCTTGCGGATCGCCGACAAACTGCCAAGCAGCCAGAATACAATGGCGGGGAGCTGGTCGTAGGGATCGGCGAGAATCTTGAGCAATGAAATGGCGGCCCCGGCCAGCGCCCCCACCACCACACCGGCCAGGACCAGCACCAGCAAAGGCTCGCGGCCGTGTACCACCGAGGCGATGCCGTAGACCAATCCGACGGTGGCAAGGCCGGTGACGAAGGCTGCCAACTGGATGCCGGCGACGGGCAGCGATAGGAAGATGCCCAGTACGGCCCCGAGGCCGGCACCGGTCGAGACGCCGAGGATATCCGGCGACACCAGGGGATTGCGAAACAAGGTTTGGTAAGCGGCGCCGGCTGCCGCCAGGGCGGCACCGATGATGACGGCGGCCAGCACGCGGGGTAGCCGCACCTCGAACAGCACGGTGTCGATTTGGCCCTGTGGTGGTGCCCCCGCCAGCCGGCGGCCAACGGCCTGGGCGATGTCGCCGAGGCTCAAGGGATAGGCCCCAATCAGCGCCGCGGTCACCACCAGCGCCAGCAGCATCACACCGAGCGCGCCCAACAGGCTGAGCCGGGCACCACCCAGGCCGGTCAATGTGCTGCGGATGCTGCTGGTGTCGTGGACCATGGCTCAGG